>JAHEBR010000181.1 GCA_024642185.1 Marivivens sp.
CCGAAGACGGTCGAAAAAGCCGCTCGCGCCTCGATGAAAGTTCAGGTCGCGGCGATGGTCGCGTTCCACGAGATGGGGGTGCCGACCGTCGACTATGGCAACAACATCCGCCAGATGGCGCTCGAAGAGGGCCTCGAGAATGCCTTTGCCTTCCCCGGCTTCGTTCCCGCCTATATCCGCCCGCTCTTCTGCAAGGGCATCGGGCCGTTCCGCTGGTGTGCGCTTTCGGGTGACCCAGAGGATATCGCCAAGACCGACGCGGCAATGAAGAAGCTCTTCCCCGAGAACGCCCACCTGCACCGCTGGCTCGACATGGCCGCCGACCGCATCGCGTTCCAAGGCCTTCCGGCGCGGATCTGCTGGATCGGCCTTGGCGATCGCCACCGCGCGGGCCTGATGTTTAACGAGATGGTTGCCTCGGGCGAGTTGAAGGCGCCGATTGTCATCGGCCGCGATCATCTTGATAGCGGCTCGGTCGCCTCGCCCAATCGCGAGACCGAAGCGATGCGCGATGGGTCAGACGCCGTGTCGGACTGGCCGCTGCTCAACGCGATGACCAACGTCGCCTCGGGTGCGACTTGGGTGTCGCTGCACCATGGTGGCGGCGTCGGCATGGGCTTTTCCCAGCACGCGGGCGTCGTGATCGTGGCCGACGGAACGCCGGAAGCCGCCCGCCGCCTCGAGCGCGTTTTGTGGAATGATCCCGCCTCGGGCGTCATGCGGCACGCCGATGCGGGCTATGAGATTGCCATCGACAGCGCGCGCGAGCACGGGCTGAACCTGCCGGGCATCCTCGGCTAGGTCTTCAACCAACCTCGATTGCATCTAGCGCAGAAGCGAGCGCCTCGATGGCTTCGTCCATCGGGGTGTGATGGTTGCCGATGAATAGGCCGTTGTCGTGGATGTGGTCAGCGTTTCTGAGAGGCCCGCTGATATGATGATCCAAATGGGCCATAACCTCGTTGCGGGCGAAATTTCCTGCAACGATCGGGCGGCATTCGAAGCCTGCCTCGGACAGCCGTCGAACAAGGCCGGGGCGCGTCAACGATGATCCGGGCCGAATAACCAGCGAAAAACCGAACCAGCTGCTGTCGCCAATCTCGCGCTGCAAAAGGAGGTCAGGGTGATCGCCCAGCACCTGAGTCAATCGGGCGGCATTGGCGCGGCGGCCCTCAATGATGGCGGGCAGCTTGTTCAACTGTTCGCGCCCGATTGCGCCCGAAAGCTCGAGCGGCCGCAGATTGTAGCCGGGAAGGACAAAACGGAAGGATTCCTCGAACGGATCGTCGCCTTTCGTTCCTACCAGACGGTTGTGTTTGGGAAGATCGCGGGTCCAGCCGTGGGCGCGCAAGGCAAGGAGGATGTGCGAGAGTTCTTCGTCGTCCGTCACGACGACCCCTCCTTCCATCGTCGAGATGTGGTGAGAGAAGAAACAGGAAAACGAGCCCATAGCCCCGAAGGTTCCGGCCTCGCGGCCCGCAAATCTCGCACCCATCGCTTCGCAATTATCCTCAAGAAGCCGGATGTCCCGCCCAGCAGTCAGACGAGCAATCGCGTCAAAATCATTTGGGTTGCCGAGGAGGTTCACCACCATGATCGCGCGGGTCTGATCGTCGATCGCCGCCTCGAGAGCGGCAAGATCATAGTTGAGGGTCTTTAGATCGATGTCGACGAACTTAAGCCGATAGCCATATTGCGACAGTGGATAGTAGGTGGTCGGCCAGCTGACAGCAGGCACAATCACCTCGTCGCCGCGCGACAGGCGCAAGGCGGGGTTTTGGGTATAAGTCAGCGCGGCCGCCATGAGGAGGTTGGCCGACGAGCCCGAGTTGACCATCACGGCGAAGCGCGATCCAAATTGCTGGGCGAAG
This sequence comes from Marivivens sp., assembly GCA_024642185.1. Lineage (GTDB taxonomy): Bacteria > Pseudomonadota > Alphaproteobacteria > Rhodobacterales > Rhodobacteraceae > RFZI01. The sequence goes on from JAHEBR010000181.1 coordinate 1,872, forward strand.
GCCGCTTCAAAGGCCGCCACCTCGGGCCCCATTGTATAGCGTCCGCCAGCCATGACCCGGCGGATCGCCCGCTCTTCTGCTTCGTCCCATGTCGTGGTCGCAAGAGGAAAGCGAAAGCTCATGCCACAACCTCGGTCAGATAGTAATTGGAGGTGCGCTCGAGCCCGTCCCGCAGATTGACCTGAGCGCTCCAGCCGAAAGCGCGGAGTCGGGAGATGTCGGCCAGTTTGCGGGCCATTCCAACGGGGCGGGAAAGGTCAAACCGAAGCTCTCCACGCCATCCCAATGTCTCGGCAACCGCCCGATAATAGTCCGCAACGTTGTGATCTTGGCCCACGCCCACGTTCATCAGATCCGGCACCTCTTCGATCCGCGATGCCGCTGTGAAGATCGCCGAGGCCATGTCGCCAGCATACATGAATTCCCGGCGGGCAGAGCCATCTCCCCAGACCTCGATCTGTGATGCGCCGGTCGTTTTCGCGCGGTGGATCTTTTCAAAGATCGCCGCGATCAGATGGGATCGCCCTGTGTGAAAGTGATCGTGCCGACCATAGAGATTGCAAGGGATGAGCGTTTTGTAATGCAGCGCGGGGTCGGTGGCGGAGATATAGCTGCAAAGCTTGAGAACGGCGAGCTTGGCCAGTGCATAGCCTTCATTTGTGTGCTCAGGCGGGCCCGTCAGGATCGCCTCTTCCCGAAGCGGATTAGGCGCCGTAGGCGGATAAATGCAGGTCGAGCCAAGATTGATCAGGCGTCGGACACCCGCGTGGAAGGCCCCCATCACGACGTTGCGCCCCATCATCAGGTTGTCGTCCAAAAAGGCCAATGGCGCTGCGATGTTGGCCTGTATCCCGCCCACGCGGCCGGCGGCATGCACGACAATATCAGGCGCCACCTCGGCCAAGCGCTTCGTCACTGCAGCAGGATCGCGAAGGTCAAGTTCAGCCGAGGTCGGGGCGATGATCTCAAAGGCTTCGGCCTCGGGATGTTCGCTCAGATTGCGCCCCACAAGGCCGGTTCCGCCGGTCAGGAAAAGAACTGGCCTACCCATAGCAGGGAACAGAAACCGGATGGCCGTGCGAGGTCAGCAGGTGATCCCTCTGCGCGGCGCGGAGGTCCTCGGCCATCATCTCTGCGCAGAGTTCCTGCGCCGTAATGGTCGGTTCCCAGCCAAGCTTGAGCCGAGCGCGCGAAGGATCGCCAAGAAGCGTCTCGACCTCGGCAGGCCGAAAATAGCGTGGATCGACGCGAAGGATCGTATCCCCAACCTTGATCGAAGGTGCCCGACTTCCTGTCTTGGCACGCACTATCGCCGTTTCGGCCACGCCGTTACCATTGAAGGCCAGTTTGAGCCCAAGCTCGGCCGCAGCCCAAATGATGAATTGGCGAACCGAATGCTGTTGGCCCGTGGCGATGACAAAATCCTCGGGCCTGTCCTGCTGAAGCATGAGCCACTGCATATGCACATAATCTTTGGCGTGCCCCCAGTCACGCAGGGCGTCAAGATTGCCAAGATAGAGACAGCTCTCAAGCCCCATCGCGATATTGGCGAGGCCACGCGTGATCTTGCGGGTAACGAAGGTCTCGCCTCGGCGCGGGCTTTCGTGATTGAAGAGGATGCCGTTGCAGGCATAAAGCCCATAGGCCTCGCGGTAATTCACTGTCATCCAGTAGGCATAGAGCTTGGCCACGGCATAGGGTGAGCGCGGATAGAACGGCGTTGTTTCGCGCTGGGGTGTTTCCTGAACGAGGCCGTAAAGCTCGGACGTTGATGCCTGATAATAGCGGCAGGTGTGCTCCATCCCGAGGATGCGGATCGCTTCGAGCAGGCGGAGGGGGCCAAGCGCATCTACATCGGCGGTATACTCGGGGGATTCAAAGCTTACCGCCACATGGCTTTGGGCGGCGAGGTTATAGATCTCGTGAGGGCGGACTTCTTGGATGATGCGGATCAGGTTTGTCGCATCCGACAGGTCGCCATAGTGCAGGCGGAGCCGGGGGTTCGGGTGATGCTGATCTTCGAAGATGTGGTCGATCCGCTGGGTATTGAAGGATGAGGCGCGGCGCTTGATCCCGTGAACCTCATACCCCTTCTCGAGAAGCAGCTCAGCCAGATAGGAGCCGTCTTGGCCTGTGATGCCAGTAATCAGCGCTCGCTTTGCCATGTCGATCCGGTCCTTGGGCCGAAATGGCCGTCAGGGTGAATCAACGGTTAAATGGTAAAGGATAGGTTAAGCGGCTCAGTTGACCAGATCGCGCGGGCGTTTTCCGGCGAAAAAGGCATCGAGATTGTCGAGCGCGCGAAAGCCCATCGCATCGCGTGTCTTGCGGGTGGCAGAGCCGATGTGCGGCAGCATCATGATCCGCTCTTCGCCCGCGAGCGCCGGATTTCCGCCCGGCTCGACGGCAAAGCAATCGAGGCCGGCCGCCGCAATATGCCCCGACTGGATCGCCGCCAGAAGCGCGGCCTCGTCGATCAGGCCGCCACGGGCGGTATTCACGATCACCGCCTCTTTGGGCAGAAGCGCCAGCCGCCGCGCGTCCATCAGGTTGCGCGTAAGGGGCGTGATCGGGCAGTGCAGCGACAGAAAATCGACCTGGCCCAGCATCTCGTCAAGATCGGCGTGATAGATCGCGCCTTTCGCCTGATCCGGGGTCAGCTCCGAGCGGTTGTGGTAGTGGATCTCCATGCCAAAGCCGCGGGCCTTTTCGGCCATCGAGCGGCCAACCCGGCCCATGCCGACGATGCCAAGCCGCGCGCCGCTGACCTGCTTGCCGACCATGAA
>JAHEBR010000182.1:0-447 GCA_024642185.1 Marivivens sp.
GGCTATTACACGGGCCCTGTATTCGAGGCCGAGCTGACCTTTGAAATCCTCGATGAAAAGGGCCGCCCGCGTCAGTTTGGCTCTGTCGCCGGTGGCGGGCGCTATGACGATCTGGTCAAGCGGTTCACCGGCCAAGAGGTCCCGGCGACGGGCGTTTCGATCGGCGTTGACCGCCTTCTCGCGGCACTCCGCGCCAAAGGGCGGATCGGGCAAGAGGCGGCGGCTGGCCCCGTGGTCGTGACCGTGATGGATCGCGACCGGATGGCCGATTATCAGGCGATGGTGGCCGAGTTGCGCAATGCGGGCATCCGTGCCGAGGTCTATCTCGGCAATCCGAAGAATTTCGGCAACCAGCTTAAGTATGCCGACAAGCGCAATTCGCCGGTCGCGGTGATCGAGGGCGGGGCCGAGAAAGAGGCGGGCGTTGTCCAGATCAAAGACCTGATC
>JAHEBR010000182.1:457-4656 GCA_024642185.1 Marivivens sp.
CGACGCTTGAGGAATGGAAAGATCGCCCCTCGCAATACGAGGTGCCGCGCGATCAGCTTGTCGCCAAGGTGCGCGAGATACTGGAGGGGCAGGGCTGATGCCCCTCGCCGCGCCGATCATCGACGAGGCGCGCCGGATCCGCGCGCTGTTCGACGCGACAGGCGCTGTCGGCGTCAGCGCCGATGTACTCCAGCCCGCCGAGACGCTTCTCGATCTTTACGGCGAGGATATCCGCGCGCGGGCCTATGTGACGCATGATCCCCTGAAGGGCGAGATGATGCTGCGGCCCGACTTCACGGTGCCTGTGGTGCAGATGCACATGGAAAGCCGCGCCGAGCCTGCGCGCTATACCTATTCCGGCAAGGTCTTCCGCAAGCAGGAAGAGGACCCGAGCCGCCCCAACGAATATATTCAGGTGGGCTATGAGGTGTTCGACGGCCAAGCGCCGGTCGAGGCCGATGCCGAGGTTTTCGCCAAGGTGAGCGAGGCCCTGGACGGCCTGCACCTGCGCGCCGCGACCGGCGATATCGGCCTTCTCTTGGCCGCCGTGCGGGGCCTCAACACGCTTGAAAGCCGCAAGGCCGCGCTTTTGCGCCATGTCTGGCGGCCGCGCCGGTTTCGGGCGCTTTTGGAGCGGTTTGGTGGACGTTCGCCCGTTCCCCCGACCCGCGCCGCCCTTTTGGCGGCTTCCGATCCATTGGCTGCGGCTGGCCCCGAGATCGGGTTGCGGAGCATGGCGGATGTGGCCGCGCGGATTGCCGCGCTGAAGGAAGACGCTGCCGCGCCCGCGATCTCGGGCGAGGAGATCGCGCACATCGACGCCATTCTGACCCTGCGCAACACCGCACCCAACGCGCTTGGCATCCTGCGCGATATCGCGGTCGATCTGCCCGCGATCTCAGACGCGGTGGCGCGGATGGAAGAGCGGCTCGAGGCGATGGCGCGGCTTGGCGTTTCGGTCGAGACGCTCGAGTTCGAGGGCAACTATGGCCGCACCTCGATGGAATATTACGATGGCTTCGTCTTCGGCTTCTACGCCGCCGCCCGGCCCGACCTTCCGGCCGTAGCCACGGGTGGCCGCTATGACGCCCTGACCCGCGTTTTGGGGCAGGGGCGGGCGGTGCCTGCGGTGGGCGCCGTGATCCGGCCCGACCTTGTGGTCCAACTCAGGAGGCAGGCATGACGATCAAGCTTGGCGTGCCGTCCAAGGGGCGGCTCATGGACAAGACCTTTGAATGGTTCGGCGCCCGTGGCCTGACCCTTGCCAAGGACGGGGCCGAGCGCGAATACGCGGGCCGCGTGGACGGGATCGAGGGGCTGGAGCTGGTCCTCCTGAGCGCCGGGGAAATCCCGCGCGAACTGGCGGCGGGGCGGATTCACCTTGGCGTGACAGGCTCCGACCTTGTGAACGAGAAGCTTTCCAACATCAGCGCCACGGTTCAGGAGCTCGCGCCGATGGGTTTTGGCGGGGCCGATCTGATTATCGCCGTTCCGCAGTGTTGGGTGGATGTCGATACGCTCGACGACCTCGACGCCGCCGCCGCCGCGTTCCGCAAGGCGCATGGCTTCCGCCTGCGGATCGCCACCAAATACCACCGGCTGGTGCGCGATTTCCTCAAGGCGAATGGCGTGGCTGATTATCAGCTTGTTGACAGCCAAGGCGCGACCGAAGGCACCGTCAAGAACGAGACAGCCGAGGCCATCGCCGATATCACCTCGACCGGCGAGACCCTGCGCGCCAATGGCCTCAAAATCCTTGCCGACGGCCTTGTCCATGCCAGCCAGGCGACGCTCTACAAGAGCCGCGTGGCCGATTGGTCGGGTGAGGATCGGGCGACGATGGCCGAGATCGAGGCGCGCCTGAAATTGTGATCCGGCGCTGTCGCCGTGCTTGATTGGCGATTGCCGCGCCCTTATCTTGAGCCGTAAGAAACCCGCGCCGACCAAGGGTTTCCTGTCCAGCTCGGATCATCGCCCTGCACCCTTTGGCAGGCAACCTTGGCACCCCTGAACGACTGCCGGCGTGGCGTCGGTGTTCCTGTGCCACCCCGACTTCCAAAATCAGACCCCGCTTTGGCGGGATCGTTTGTCCTGAAAGGATTACGTCGATGGGAAAAGGTGAGAAGAACCACGGCAATCGCGAGGCGAAGAAGCCGAAGAAAGAAAAGCCCAAGGTTTTGGCCACAGCCAATTTCAACGCGGGCAAGACACCGATGGGCACAACCGCGCCCGCTGCGAAAAAGAAATAGCGGCCCCTATCTGACCCCAAGCGCGGCCAGCGCGGCGGAAAGCTCGTTTGGAATGTCCTTTTCGCCGGCCCGCGCCGTTCCCAAATCGGGCGGGGCGCTCTTGGGATCGAGATAGCGCCAGCCCTGAAACGCCCGCTTGGGCGTGGGCGCGACGCGGACGATCTCGGGATCGAGAACGATGGCGCAGCGGCGGATGCCGTCGCTGCCCGTCACCTCATCAAGCCGGACGATGCACTGGCGGCCCTGAATTTCCCCCTTGATGACCCAATAGATCGATCCGCCGTTCAACACCTCGGCCTCGCGCTTGGGCCACATCCGGGTGATGTGCCAAGGCAGGCCATCGGGCGATTGCGCCTGCGGGAGGCTGTGCCAGGCCTCGAGATCGGGGATATCCTCGGTGCCCACAGACAATTTCACAAGATGGACGGTTTTGGTCACGGTTGCCTCCCAGATGTGGTAGGGTAAAAACTCCCTGGCGATTCTGCCACCGACAAAGCAGCCTTCGGGCGCAACTGTCGTGGTTTCGCCCCCGACTGACCCCTCTGACTGACCCCACTACCGGAGCCTGCCCTATGACCCGTTTCGCCGCGCCCATCGCTGAACAGATCTGGGATATGAAATACCGGTTCAAGAAGGCCGATGGCACTCCGGTCGATGGCACTGTGGAAGACAGCTGGCGGCGCATCGCCCGCGCGCTGGCCGTGGTCGAGGACGACACCTCGCTTTGGGAAGATCGCTTCTATGCCGCACTTGAGGATTTCAAATTCCTCCCCGCAGGCCGGATCACCGCGGGCGCGGGCACGGCGCGGTCGGTGACGCTGTTCAACTGCTTCGTCATGGGCACGATCCCCGACGATATGGGCGGCATTTTCGACGGGCTGAAAGAGGCCGCGCTGACCATGCAGCAGGGCGGCGGGATCGGCTATGATTTCTCGACCATCCGCCCGCGCGGCGCGGCGGTTCATGGCGTGGGTGCCGATGCCTCGGGCCCGCTGTCGTTCATGGACGTCTGGGACGCGATGTGCCGCACGATCATGTCGGCCGGATCGCGGCGCGGCGCGATGATGGCAACGATGCGCTGCGACCATCCCGATATCGAGAATTTCATCACCGCCAAATCCGATCCCGCGCGGCTGCGGATGTTCAATATGTCGGTGCTTGTGACCGACCCTTTCATGGATGCGGTGAAGGCGGGCGAGAGCTGGGATCTGGTGTTCAACGGCAAGGTCTACCGCACCGTCGAGGCGCGCGACCTTTGGGACAAGATCATGCAGTCGACCTATGATTATGCCGAGCCGGGCGTGATCTTTATCGACCGCATCAACCAGATGAACAACCTCGCCTATTGCGAGTCGATCTCGGCCACCAACCCCTGCGGCGAGCAGCCCCTGCCGCCCTATGGCGCCTGCCTTCTCGGCTCGATCAATCTTGCGCGGCTGGTTGCCAACCCCTTTGAGGCGGGCGCCGATCTGGATGCCGATGCGCTGGATGAGCTGGTGGCAACCGCCGTGCGGATGATGGACAACGTGGTGGATGCCTCGCGCTTCCCGCTGCCCGAGCAGGCCGCCGAGGCCCGCGCCAAGCGCCGCATCGGCCTTGGGGTGACGGGGCTGGCCGACGCCCTCCTGATGGTTGGCCTTCGCTACGGCTCGCAAGAGGCCGCCGCCCAGACCGAAGACTGGATGAAGCGGATCGCGCGGGCCGCCTATCTTGCCAGCGTGGCGCTTGCCAAGGAAAAGGGCGCCTTCCCGCTGTTTGATGCCGAGAAATACCTCGCCTCCGGCTCGCTTGCCCATATGGACGCCGACGTGCGCGCGGCGATCGGCAAGCACGGCATCCGCAACGCCCTTTTGACCTCGATCGCGCCCACCGGCACGATCAGCCTTTATGCAGGCAATGTCTCGTCGGGGATCGAGCCGGTTTTTGCCTATAGCTACAAGCGCAAGGTCT
>JAHEBR010000183.1 GCA_024642185.1 Marivivens sp.
GTGCAGGCGGCGATTGACGATATGGCGGCGAAAGGCATCAAGCCTGCCGCGCTGATCGTCGATACGATCTTTTCCTCCGATGGGGTCTTTGCCGATCCCGAGGGGTTCCTCGCCCCCGCCGTTGCCGCGATCCGCAAAGCTGGTGGCCTTTTCATCGCCGATGAGGTCCAGCCCGGATTTGGCCGCACGGGCGAGGCGATGTGGGGCTTTCAGCGCCACGGGCTCGTGCCTGACATGGTCACTTTGGGCAAGCCGATGGGCAACGGCTATCCGGTGGCGGCGGTGGTGATGCGGCCCGATGTGGTGGCCGAGTTCGGCGCGCGCGCGCGGTATTTCAACACGTTTGGCGGAAATGCGGTGGCGGCAGCAACGGCCAATGCGGTGCTCGACGTGATCGAAGACGAAGGGCTGATGGAGAATGCGCGGAAGGTGGGAAATCACCTGCGCAATGGCCTAGAGGAACTGGCGAAACGGCACGAAAGCCTCGGGCCGATCCGTTCGGCGGGGCTCTTCGTCGGCACCGAGATCGTGGCCGGAGGCGATCCCCTCGCAGCCGATGCAGGCTTCGCGGCCAAGGTCGTCAACCGCCTGCGCGAGGCGCGGGTCTTGATCTCGGCTACGGGCCCACGGGCCAATGTCTTGAAGATCCGCCCGCCGCTCGTGTTTTCAGCCGAAAACGCCGATCTCTTCCTCGACCGGCTCGACACCGCGCTGGCCCGCTAGATCTCACCCTTTCCGAAAATTTCTTGCAGCCTGCCCGCAGGAAAGGATTGTTTTGCGAAAAATTTGACCACATGGTAAAAGAAAACAAAAGACCAACAGGGAATCGCAAAATGCCCAACGACCAGTCCACGCCCGGAATCGTTGCCGGGCGGCTTTCTGCGGACCAGATCGCCAAGAATTTCGGCGATCTGCATCCGCCCCTCGACGCCCATGAAGCGCGAGTCGCAGCCGACCGCTGCTATTTCTGCCACGACGCGCCGTGCATGACGGCCTGTCCGACCACGATCGACATTCCGCTCTTCATCCGTCAGATCGCCACCGGCACTGCCGAGGCGGCGGCCAAGACGATCTTTGCCCAGAATATCCTCGGCGGAATGTGCGCCCGCGTTTGCCCGACCGAGACCCTCTGCGAAGAGGCCTGCGTGCGCAACGACGCCGAATGCGAGCCGGTGCAGATCGGCCGGCTTCAGCGGTTTGCGACCGACAAGCTCATGGCCAAGGGAGGCCACCCCTTCACCCGCGCGCCTTCGACCGGCAAGCGCGTCGCGGTGGTGGGCGCTGGGCCCTCGGGCCTCGCCTGTGCCCATCGCCTCGCGATGAAGGGCCATGAGGTGACGATCTTTGATGGCCGCAAGAAGGGCGGCGGGCTGAATGAGTTTGGCATCGCCGCCTACAAGGCGCCGGGCAATTTCGCGCAGGCCGAGCTTGACTGGCTTCTCGGCATTGGCGGGATCACGGTCGAATACGGCAAACGCCTCGGCGATGGCCTCTCGCTCGACGATCTCCAGAAAGGCCACGATGCCGTCTTCCTCGGGATCGGTCTCGCGGGCGTCAATGCCCTCACCGTGAATGGCAGCCACGATGGCCTTGCTTCGGCGGTCGACTGGATTTCCGCGCTGCGCCAATCCAAGGGCAAGGGCGATGTGGCCGTGGGCCGCGACGTGGTGGTGATCGGTGGCGGCATGACCGCGATCGACGCTGGCGTGCAGGCCAAACTCCTCGGCGCCGAGACAGTGACCATCGCCTACCGCCGCGACAAGGCGGCGATGGCAGCATCAGAGTTCGAACAGGATCTGGCGACCTCCAAGGGTGTCCGCATCCTCTACAATGTCGCGCCGAAATCGGTGGGCAAAGAGGGCATCACCTTGGCCCGCACCGCCACGCAGGGCGGCAAGCTTGTCGAGACGGGCGAGACACTGACCCTCCCCGCCGACCAGATCCTGCGCGCCATCGGCCAGACCCTCGACGGTGCCCCCGGCGTTCTCGCCATCGAGGGCGGCAAGATCGCGGTCGACGCCACGGGGCGCACCTCGGTCGCTGGCGTCTGGGCCGGCGGCGATTGCGCCACGGGCGGCGAAGACCTGACGGTGACCGCCGTTGCCGAGGGCCGCGACGCGGCCGAAGACATCCACACCAGCCTGACCAAGGGGGCATAAGATGGCCGACCTCAGAAGCAATTTCATCGGCATCAAGTCGCCCAACCCCTTCTGGCTGGCCTCGGCGCCGCCGACCGACAAGGAATATAACGTCCGCCGCGCCTATGAGGCCGGATGGGGCGGGGTGGTCTGGAAGACGCTGGGCGAGGCCGGCCCGCCGGTCGTCAACGTCAATGGCCCGCGTTACGGCGCGATCTGGGGGGCGGACCGCCGCCTTCTGGGCCTCAACAACATCGAGCTTATCACCGACCGCCCGCTCGAGGTGAACCTGCGCGAGATCAAGCAGGTCAAGCGCGATTATCCTGATCGCGCGCTCGTCGTGAGCCTCATGGTGCCTTGCGAGGAAGAGCCGTGGAAGCGCATCCTCAAGGCGGTTGAAGAGACCGAGGCCGATGGGGTCGAGCTGAATTTCGGTTGCCCTCATGGCATGGCCGAGCGCGGCATGGGTTCGGCCGTGGGGCAGGTGCCGGAATATATCGAGATGGTCACCCGCTGGGTGAAGCAGAACTCGCGGATGCCCTGCATCGTCAAGCTTACGCCCAATATCACCAACATCCTCTATCCCGCAGAGGCCGCCAAGCGGGGCGGGGCGGATGCGGTGAGCCTCATCAACACGATCAACTCGATCACCTCGGTCAACCTCGACACCTTTACCCCCGAGCCAACCATCGACGGCTATGGCGCCCACGGCGGCTATTGCGGCCCGGCGGTCAAGCCCATCGCGCTTAACATGGTGGCCGAGATCGCCCGTAGCGCGTCCACGGCTGGCATCCCGATCAGCGGCATCGGCGGCATCACCACATGGCGCGACGCGGCCGAGTTCATGGCGCTGGGTGCGGGCAATGTGCAGGTCTGCACGGCGGCGATGACCTATGGCTTCAAGGTCGTGCAAGAGATGATCTCGGGCCTGTCCGAATTCATGGACAACCACGGGCTCACCTCGGTCGACGAGATTGTCGGGCGCGCTGTGCCCAAGGTGAAGGACTGGAAAGACCTCAACCTCAACTTCGTCACCAAGGCGGTGATCGACGAGGATCTCTGCATCAAATGCGGCCGCTGCTATGCCGCCTGCGAGGACACCTCGCATCAGGCCATCGAGATGGGCGAAGACCGCGTCTTCCGCGTCAAGGACGACGAATGCGTGGCCTGCAACCTCTGCGTCAATGTCTGCCCGGTCGAGAACTGCATCACCATGAAAGAGCTGCCGCTGGGCGAGGTCGATCCGCGCACGGGCCGCAAGGTCGAGCCCTACGCCAATTGGACGACGCACCCCAACAACACCGCCGCCAACGGCTGAGGCGGCCTGTCAGAACCCGACGGCGGCTCCATCCTTCCGGGGATCGGAGCCGCCGGCATATCCGCCATCCGGCAGGCGATGGACGAGCTGCGCCCCGCCAAAGGCAAAGGCGGCTTCGGGGGCGGTGTCGTCGATGATCTGGTGGCCCATTGCGGAAAGCGCTTCGAGCGTCTCCCGCCCCATGGCTGCCTCGCACGCCACGCCAAGCCCTTCGGTTACTTGCCAGCGCGGCGCATCGGCGGCCATCTGCACGTCCTGATCCCAAAGCTGGGTGCGCAAGACCATTTGCAAATGCCCCTGCGCCTGCATCGGTCCGCCCATGACGCCAAAGCTCATCAGAGGCGCGCCGCCCTTCATCAGAAAGCCCGGAATGATCGTGTGGAACGGGCGCTTGCCGGGCCCGACGAGGTTAGGGCTTGTGGGATCGAGCGAGAAGCCCCAGCCGCGGTTTTGCAGATGGATGCCGGTGCCGGGCACGGCCACGCCCGAGCCGAAGCCTGCGTAGTTCGACTGGATGTAGGAAACCATCATCCCCGAGGCGTCGGCCGTGCTGAGATAGACGGTGCCGCCCTGCTTGGGCGCGCCTGCGCCGAAGTCGGTGGCGCGGGTGGGGTCGATCAGGCGGGCGCGGGTCGCGAGATAGCCATCGTCGAGCATATCGGCGGCGCTGACAGCCCCCATATGCGCGGGATCGGCGACATAGGCCTCGGCATCGGCCAGCGCGAGCTTCATGGCTTCGATTTGCAGGTGGAACGCGCGGGGATCGTCAGCCCCCAGATCGCGGATCGGCGTATGGGCGAGGATGCCTAAAGCCATGAGTGCGGCGATACCTTGGCCGTTGGGCGGGATCTCGTGCAAGGTGAGATCGTCAAAGCCTTTCGAGATCGTGCCGCACCAGTCGGGCCGGTGGCTGGCGAGATCGTCAAGGCTCATCGCCCCGCCATGCGCCTTGGAATGGGCGATGATCGCCTCGGCCAGATCGCCCTCATAGAAGGCGCGGCCCTTGGTTTCGGCGATGCGCCGGAAGGTGCGGGCAAGGGCGGGATTACGGAACTTCTCGCCTGCCATAGGCGCACGGCCGGTGGGCAGGAATGTCTCGGCAAAGCCGGGCTGGTCGCCCAGAAGCCGCCCGCCCCGCGCCCAAAGCTGGGCGATGATCGGGGTCACGG
>JAHEBR010000023.1 GCA_024642185.1 Marivivens sp.
GTCCGGTCCATCGCTGTGGCACGCGCCTCGGGCGCGATCTCTTCCTCTCTAAGCCGCGCTTCATAGCGGCCAAGCCATCGGTCGGCGGCCGATAGATCGAGAAAGCGGCCGCGGAAAGCCTTGGTCGATCCCCGCACTACATCCGACAGCGCGCGGAAGGTCTGGGTGAAGTCGGCGTGGCTCTCGGCCATCAGCGCCAGAAGATCGTTTGCCAAATCAAGATCGCCGGGCAGGTCTTTCATCAGGCCCAGCTTGGCCTGCACGCCCTTGAGCCATGCCGCCCGATAGTGATGCGGGAAATGCCCGAGCGCCTCGGTCGCCTTGTCGATGGCGGCATCGCTGTCCTCGGGGTCGATCAGGTCGAGGAGGCTCTCGGCAAAGCGGGCGAGGTTCCACTGGGCGATGTTGGGCTGGTTGCCATAGGCATAGCGGCCGTTGTGGTCGATCGAGCTGAACACGGCCTTGGGATCATAGGCGTCGATGAAGGCGCAGGGGCCATAGTCGATGGTCTCGCCGGAAATGGCGACGTTGTCGGTGTTCATCACCCCGTGGACAAAGCCGAGGTTGACCCACTGGGCGATGAGGCGGGCCTGTGCCTCGCTGACACGGGAGAGAAGCCGCAGGTAGCTGTCGTTGCTGCCTGCCAGATCGGGGAAATGCCGGGCGATGGCATAGTCGGCCAACTGGCGCAGCCGGTCCGTCTCGCCGCGGGCGGCAAAGAACTGGAAGGTTCCGACGCGCAGATGCGACGAGGCGACCCGCGCCAGAACCGCGCCGGGTTTGCCGCCTTCGCGCATGACCATCTCGCCGGTCAGGCTCGCAGCCAAGGCGCGCGTTGACGGCACGCCGAGCGCGTGCATGGCCTCGCCGATCAGGTATTCGCGCAACACCGGGCCAAGCACCGCCTTGCCATCTCCGCCGCGCGAAAATGGCGTCCGGCCCGAGCCTTTGAGGTGGATATCGCGCCGCTTGCCGCCTTGGTCGATCACCTCGCCCAAGAGCAGCGCCCGCCCGTCACCTAGCTGGGGCGAGAAGCCGCCGAACTGATGCCCGGCATAAGCCATCGCGAGGGGTGCGGCCCCTTCAGGCGCGGTGGTGCCGGTGAGGAAGGCGGCGCCCTCGGGCGTTTTCAGCGCATCGGGATCAAGCCCCAGTTCAACAGCCAGCGCCGCGTTCAGACGGAGGACCTGAGGCGCAGGCGCCTTGGCGCCGGTCCACGGCAGATAGAGGCCCTCAAGCTCGCGGGCGTAGGAATTGTCGAAGGTGAAGATCGCGCTCATGGGCCGAGGCTATCAGGTCTTGTCGGCAAAGACAGGCCCCGCCCTAGGCCATCGCGGGATTTTGAAGCGCGGATTTTCGCAGGAAGAAGAAGCTCGCTGTCGCGAAGAGGCACAGGACACCGGCGAAGAGGAAGGCCGGAACATAGGTGCCGATCGCGTCGCGGCTGACGCCCGCGCCAAAGGCCATAAGCCCCGCCGCCACATGGTGCGAGGCGAAGATCCAGCCGAAGACGGCGGGCCCCATCTCGCGCCCGAAGGCGCCGACAGTCAGGCGGATCGTCGGCGGCAGGGTGGCGATGAAATCGAGGCCATAGACGATGGCGAAGATCGAGAGCATGGCGAAAGAGGGGTTGGCATAGACGAGCCAGATCAGGCTCAGGCCGCGCAGGCCGTAATACCAGCCCAGAAGCCAGCGATTGTCGAACCGGTCCGAGAGCCAGCCCGAGCCGATGGTTCCGATCAGGTCGAAAACCCCGATCGTGGCCAGAACCCAAGCGGCAGTTCCGTAGGGGACGCCAAGATCGCCGCAGAAAGGGACAAGGTGGGATTGGGTGAGGCCAAAGCTGGAGATGCCGCAGATGCCGAAGGAAAAGACGAGAACCCAGAATATCCAGCGCTTCGATCCTATCGACAGGGCGCTGAACGAGAGGCGGACAAAGTTGGTGCGATAGGGCGGCGGGGTGGGCTGGACCTCGGTCTCGCCATAAAGCGGCAGGCCGATTTCCTGCGGCCTGTCGCGGGCGAGCCAGACGAAGAGGAGCCAGCTGATAACAGCGCCCGCCATCGGAATACTCATCGCCACGCGCCAGCCCCAGCCGATGCTCACCCACCCGGCAAGCGGCATGAAAAGCAGCATACCGGCGGCGGAGGTTCCGCCTAGAACGCCAAGCACCATCCCCTGCCGGTCCTTGAACCAGCGCGAGGCGATCACCGACGATATCTGCGAAGCGGTCAGGCCCGGCGCGATGCCAAGGAGGATGCCTTGCCCAAGCCAGAGCTGCCATTTCGTCGTGGTGGTGACGGCAAGATAGAGCCCCACGACAAGGCAGGCGCCCGCGACCGTGATCATCGCCCTCGGCCCATAGCGCAGCATCAGCCCGCCCGCGAAGGGCGCGGTCAGGCCGAAGAGGGCGAGGCGCAGGCCCTGCGGCGCGGAGAGCTCGCCAAGGCTCCAGCCAAGGTCTTGCGACATCGGCACGATAAGGACGCTTGGAACCCCCATCGAGGCGGAGGCAAAGACCGCGTGAAGGAAGGCGAGAAAGACCATTGCCCAGCCGTAATGGATGCCTCGACGGGCAAGCATCGCGGCGAAAGCGTCGCGGGATTGGGAAAGCATGGACAGGCCCTTTCCGGGCAAGCAGAGAACCAATGGCGAGAGACAATTGCGCAAGGCTACGCTTCAAGTGCCGTTTCGGTCAACCTTCCCGAAATCAGTCGGCTAGGGGCCGGGTGAAAGCCAAAACCTGGCCGTGCCTCCACTGCGGGTGTCATACTGTCGCCTCGTGTGGCTTGGCAAAGCGCGGAAATGTGTTGAACCGTACGCCGAGATTTGGTCGTGTCGCGCTAGTACCTAGGGGGGAACAAGGTTGGACATGGCAGCGGACTGGATCACAGTTACCTCCTATGTTGCATCCGCACTCGTCTTTGCGGCCTTCTTCATGAAAGCCATCATTCCGCTTCGTAGTTTTGCGATCGCCTCCAACGTCTTTTTCTTCATCTACGGCCTTGGTGCAGGCAGCCATGCAATCCTGATCCTTCATGCTGCACTGTTCCCTCTCAATATTCTTCGGGTGGTCCAGCACGTCCGCCTGACAAAGAGGGTCCGCGAGGCGGCCGAGGGTGATCCAGAGATCGAAAGGCTTTTGCCTTTGATGGTCCATCGCAAGATTCCGGAGGGGACCGTCCTTTTCAACAAAGGCGACTGGGCGGAAGAGATGTATTTTCTGGCAAAAGGGCGCGTCCGGTTTGCCGAATTCGACAAAGAGATCGAGCCCGGCACGCTCTTTGGCGAGATCGCCCTATTCCTCAGTGATCGGGGCAGGACGGCAAGCGCGGTTTGCACCGAACCCTGCGAGGTCTTCGCTCTTTCTCACGATCAGGTTTTGAAGCTGGTTTTACACGATCCTGCCTTCGGAATCTTCTTGACCAAACTCGTTGCTGTCCGTCTCCATGAGAATCTTGCGGCACTAAGCACTGCGTCCTAAAGCATATTCTGGGCCCGACGGACCGGACCAGGACGCGACGAAAAAGGATGGGGAGATGTCGAACGCGATTGCGCCAAATTCGGGCGGATCCCTGGCGGGGTCTATGTTCTCTGCTGGCGTCGGAGTGGTCCTCGGCGTCGATGCGGTCGGCACCTGTCTTGCCCTTGCCACCATTTGTTTCGCTGGTTCGCTGAGCGCAGGCCTCGGTCTCGCAACAGCGATATTCATTTTCGCTACGGCCGCTGGAACGCTGGTCCTTTACAGGTTCGGCGGCTTTCGTGCGCCACTCGCAATCACCCAAGATTCCTCAATTGCGATCATTGCTCCAGCCGCTGCCATAGCTGCCGCCGGAGTGACAGGACCGGTTGGGGCGCAGGTGGCAACTGTCTTTGCTGTTCTTGGTGTTGCGGCGCTCGCGTCTGGCCTTGCGTTTTGGCTCGTTGGTCACTTTCGCCTCGGCCGCCTGATCCGCATGTTCCCTTATTCGGTCGCGGCCGGGTTTCTCGCCAGCTCGGGTTTCCTTCTTGTCCATGCCGCCCTCTCGATCCTTGCCGGAACATCGGAATACGGCGAAATCGCTCTCGCACTGACGGACAAAGAAACCCTTTACAGCGTGGTTCCAGCGACCATTCTCGCGGTGGTTTTGTATTTTGCCGTGGCCCGCAAAGCTGGAACCCTTCTCCTTATCGTCGCGCTCCTCGTCTTCTCTATCGGCTTCTATCTTGTCATCGGGTTCTTGGATGTCAGCCGTATTGAGGCGGCGGAAATGGGTCTTTTGGTGGATCCACATCACGCGGAAGGGGGGGCTCTGCCTTCGGTCTTTGAGCTCTATGGTTTGATCGATTGGGGGCAGGTCGCAACAACGGGGCCGACGATAGCGGCGGTCGTGTTGATCAATCTAATTGGCTTCCTTCTGAACGTGGCGGGCGTCGAGCTTGGGACCAGGTCCGATGTGAACGAAAGTCGGGAATTGAAGGTGACGGGCCTGATCAATTTGGCAGTCGGCCCGATTGGCAGCCTTGCGTGCTATCTCCAGGGTGGAGGAACGCTGCTGGCGGCCAAACTCGGCGTCGAGCCTCGGTCGATGATCTTCGGCAATGTGGTCTTCATGCTTGGCGCTGCGTTCTTTGCCTCGCAGATCGTTGCGGCCGTTCCGGTATTTGTCGCGGCGGGCCTTCTCATCTTCGTCGGCCTGTCGATGATTAGCGACTGGGCGGTTCAAGCCATGCGGCGTCTTCCTGCGGAGGATAGGGTTGTCATCGCAGGCATTATCGCGGTGACTTTGGTCTTCGGGATACTCCCCGCGATCGCGGTCGGTCTCTTGCTGGCTCTATTCGGATTTGCACTTGGCTATGCGCGATTGCCGCTTGTTCGCCACGCCTCAAACGCGCTTGTCCGACAAAGCGCCTATGATCGCCCGCCAGAAGAGCGCGCCGCGCTTGCGCGACAGGCCGACAGTATTTGCATCCTCCATCTACAGGGCGCTCTGTTTTTCGGCTCGGTCGAAAATATGCTCGATACCGTCAAGGCACACAGCAAGCTCCCGCAGGGCCTTGCCGGGCTTATCCTGGACATGAGCAGTGTCACCCGTTTTGACAGCTCCGCAAGCGCCGCCCTGGCAAAGCTTGCCTATACCTTTGGCGATTTGCCGGCAGGGTTGCATCTGACAGGTCTTTCCCAACGCATCCAGCAAGGCTTCGAGCGCTGGGGCATCCCGGTTCGCCAATCGGTGGACGACGATTCCGCCGGATATTTGGTCTGGCGCGATCTCGACGAGGCCATCGAATATTGTGAGGACAGACTGCTTAGGCTTGGAGCGAAGAACCTGCCCCCTGCGACGATCGCTTCAATCGTTGCGGAGATGTGTGGAGGCGACCCGCGGTCCAGCGAAATTCTAGGAGTGCTGGAGCCCGTTGATCTCGCCGAGGGCGAGGCACTGATGCGGGCAAACGACCAAGACCGGGATATGTATCTCGTTGAAGAAGGGCGGTTTGGAATATTCCTGCCCAGCGAGAAGGGTCGGGCAACCCGTGTCCGCTCTGTTGGTCCAAGCGCGCTTGTGGGCGAAATGGCCTATGTTCTACGCCTCGGCCGTAGCGCAGATGTGATTGCCGAGCGTCCAAGCCGCGCCTGGAGGCTTCGGCAAGAAACGATCGATACACTCAACCGGACAAACCCCTCTCTGGCGGCGCTCCTCAACCTCGCGCTGGCGCGTGCCATCGCGGCCAAGGTGGTTCAAACCAACACACTTCTCGCGCATGAAAGATCAAGAATTGACCGACCAACGGGGCACTGAGGCGCATTCTCGGGCTGCTTGAACGGCGTTCCCGGCCCACAACCGTTGCGCCTTTGTGGAGAGTGCGGCGAAAATTGGGCGTGTGTGACACATTTCGAAACGACGCCGAAACTTGTGGAAAGCCACGCAATGCAGGAAAAACTTTATAAAAATCAGCGGCTCTGATATGAGATGCCTAGCCAATTGCGGCAAAATAGCGTCATATTTTAGACAAACTATTTGAATTGTGGGCAGATTCGCCTTCAGGATTCAGAGGGTTTTGGAGACGCTCAGCGCTGCTGTTGTGTTGATGGGGGATTTCGATGCGTCGCATTACGGCTTTAGTGTTCGTAGTATTTTCGGCTTTGAGTGTTGCCACTTCGGCTCTTGCCGGGGTGGTTGGCTATGTCGCGGCAGTGGCGCCTCTGGCGGAGCTTCAAACGGCAAATGGAACCTTTGACATCGTTGAAGGCACCCAGATTTCGCAGGGCGATGTCGTCAAGACCGGCCGAAACGGCTCGGTTCAGCTGATCTTCTCCGACGACACGCGGATCGTGGTCGGCCCCGGCTCGCAGCTGGTGATCGACGACATCCTTATGAAGACCTCCAACCGCGCAAGCCGTTTTTCTGTCAATGCGCTGGCTGGCACTTTCCGCTTCATTACGGGCCAATCGGAAAAGCAAGCCTACGAGATCGTAACCCCAACTGCCACCATGGCCGTGCGGGGAACGATCTTCGATTTCCACGTCGAACATAACCGGCTGACCAGCGTTGTTCTGTTCGAGGGCAAGGTCATCTTGTGTACGCTGCAAGGCGAGTGCGAGGAGATGGAAGATCTTTGCTCGATGAGCCGGACCGAGCGGAGCCGGATCAGTGTCTTGTTCTTCTTCGGCGAAGATCGCAATTCCGAGCTTCGCGATGATTTCCCCTATGTCGTCAACCAGCGGCCGCTCAGGGAAGATTTCCGTGCGCCAATCGACAGCTGTGGCGACATTTCGGAACCACCGGCGGCGGCACCGCCGCCTCCGACGCAATCACCGCCGGCGCCGCCGCCGACCCAGTCGCCGCCGCCGCCGCCGCCGACATCTTCGTCCTCGCCGCCGCCGCCGCCGACGGAACCTGTTCCTGCTCCGGTGGAACCTGACCCGTACTATCAGCCAGGCAATAGCGGCGGTCAGAGCAACGGGGCTGGCGATCCGACAAGCGACCACCAGCAGGGCTGGGGAACCTGCAATGGCCAAGGATGGAAGCACGGCAAGAAGAAGGACGGCGTAGCGCTTCCCGCAAAATGCCTTCCGCCAGACCAAGCTTGATGCCGAATTTTGAAGTAGGATATTGCGCTAGATGAGGCGAATTGTCCTCGCGGTTGGCATTTCCTTGCTCGCGATCCTGATCTTCGTGCGCGGGATGGATCCCCTGCCGGTCCGTGAACTTCGGGAAACCTACTTCGATTATCTTCAGGCTCTGAGCCCGCGTGAGTATGTTCCTCTGCCGGTGCGTGTCGTCGATGTCGATGAAAGATCGCTCGAGCAACTCGGCCAATGGCCCTGGCCTCGTGATCTCTTTGCGGAACTGACCGAAAAGCTGACCAATTACGGCGCGGCGGTGATCATCTTCGACGTGCTTTTTGCAGAACCAGACCGGATGTCGCCATCTTCGCTCGTGACACGGTTTTCGGATATGCAGTCGAATCTAAGTCAGGGTGAAATTGAATCGCTGTCCTCTTTGGATACCGACAAGATATTCGCAGATGCGATCGCCCAAACGCGGGTCGTCTTGGGGGTTGCAGTTTCCAGAGATGTCGAGGCCGAGCCGCAGCGCGCAAAGGCCGGGTTCGTTGAAATTGGCAATCAGCCAGGTCTTGGTGCTCCGTATCTCCAGGCGCCTACGCCTGTCTTGCCGGTTCTCATGGACGCTGCAGCCGGGATCGGAGGGGTTTCAGTCAATCCGCTCGATGGTTCGATTTATGTTCGCAAGGTTCCACTGATCTGGAACAGCGATGCAGGATACTACCCCAGCCTCTCACTCGAGGCGCTCCGGGTGGCGTTTGGAGCTTCCACCTATGTTCTGCAAGGTGCCGCAGACCTCCCTGGATATCTTGAAACGGTCAATCTCGCTGACCTCTCGATCCCGACCCTGCCTGATGGCCAGCTGTGGGTTCGCTATCGGCGGGAATCCCCCGAACTCTACGTTTCTGCCAAGGATGTTCTGGCCGACGGCTATGACCCTGTCCTGATCGACAAGTTGCAGGGCAATATCGTCTTTGTAGGAACGTCTGCCGCAGGGCTTCTCGATATACGGACGACCGCCCTTCGTGAGCCCGTGCCGGGCGTGTCCATCCACGCACAGATGGTCGAACAGATCCTCTTGCAGGATTTTCTTGTCCGCAACGACCTTGTCGAAGCGCTGGAAATACTGACCTTCGTGATCCTCGGAGTGATTGTTTTGGGCGTGATGGCGTGGTTCGGCCCATTGGCTTCGATTAGCGCGGGGATGCTCACGGCGGTCGTTGTTCTGGGTGGCAGCTGGTTCGCCTTTGTGCGCCTTCACATTCTTTTCGATGCAACCTTCGCCCTCGTTGGCGGTTTCCTCGCCTTCTCGGGTCTGGCTGCCTATCAGTTCATTGTGGCGGACCGTGACAAACGGAAGATCCGCAAATCTTTCTCTCACTATGTCGCGCAAAGTGTTCTCGACCAGATCGAACGCAGCGGTCACCACGTTGAACTTGGCGGAATTAACCGCGAGGTCAGTCTGATGTTCTGCGATATCCGCAATTTCACGCCGCTGACCGAGACCGTAACAGCCGATCAGATGGTCTCGCTTCTGAACAACCTTTTCACCAAGCTCGGCGGCAAGATCCTCGCCCAGTCGGGAACCATCGACAAATTCATCGGTGATGCGATCATGGCTTTCTGGAACGCGCCGGTGGAAACGGAAAACCACCGCGTGCTCGCTGCACAGGCTGCGATCGATATGCGTAGCGCGCTTGTCGACTTCAATTCAGAGCACGACCACAAGCCTGTCTCTTGCGCCATCGGTATCAATGCCGGGATCGCTTGCGTCGGCAATATCGGCTCGTCGGACCGTTTCAATTATTCGGCCATCGGCGACACTGTGAACGTGGCTTCACGGATCGAAACGGCGTGCCGGCAGGTCGACTACGATATCCTGATCACCGAGTCGATGCGCGAAGGACTGGCCGATTTTGCGATGCTCGAGGCGGGCTATCTGGGCCTCAAAGGCAAATCGATGCGGATCCAGACTCACATCTTGATCGGCGGCAAAGCGGTGAAGGACAGCAAGGCGTTCCAAGAACTCGAGCGCCTGCACCGCGCGCTCATCCGCGATTTTGCCAAGAGCGGTCAGCTTGATCAAACGCGCCTTGAAGCCTGCCATGCGCTGGCACTGACGGTCGAACCCGGGCTTGAGACCTTCTACAAGAAACTCCCCGAGCGTGGGAACGACTTTGCCGAGCTTCTCAATGAGAAGGAAAATCTAGGCGAGGCTGCCCTTATCGAATAAACATGACTTGAATAACTGGTAGGATGGGAACCGTGCCTGAAACGACAACTTTTGCCCTTTGGGTGATGCTCTGCTTAGAGCTCAAGCATTTTGTAGCAGACTATCTTCTGCAATTCGATTGGATGATCCGGGGAAAGGGAAGCCTGACCATGCCGGGGGGCTACGCGCATGCCGGGATACATGCGTTGGGATCCGTCATAGTTTTGGCGTTGCTAGGGCTTGCGCCTCTTGTGATCCTTTCTTTTGCGGTTGCCGAATTTGTCGTCCACTACGCGCTTGATTTCGCCAAAGCTCATTACGGCGATCACGTCTCAAGCTCTGAAAGGCCGCGAGCATTCTGGGCCTTTAACGGCCTCGATCAGTTTCTACATCACACGACCTATATAGTGATGAGCTATCTGGTCGTTCTGCAAACCATCTGAGGACACACAAGAAGAAAAGAACTCCAAAAGGGGGAGCTGAAGTGCGAGAACGTCTACTATCCCGTTTGCGCGGATTGCCTTTTATCATGGCCGTTGCGGCCGCGTTCTCGGCTTTGTTGGCCAGTCCGGCGTTCGCCGCCGGCGGTGCTGTTCCAACGCTCGTCCAGGATATGGGCGCGGCACTGCTGTTCGCGGGCGGCATTGCGGTCATCTTTGCCCGGCTCAAGATCCCGTCGATCGCGGCCTTCATCCTTGCGGGCGTAGTCCTCGGCCCGCAGGGATTTCACATGATCACCGACCCGGCAAACGTGGATACGATTGCCCAGATCGGGTTCGTCCTTCTGTTGTTTGTCATTGGTCTCGAGATCAATCTTCGGAGCCTCTTTTCAGGGGGGCGTCTTATCCTCTTGGTCGGTCTGGTCCAATATCCGATCACGCTCCTGTTTGGGATGTTCTTTGCCAAGCTGGTGATCTATATGGGGCTAGGCGGCGTCCTGGATGATACGCCCCTTGGTCCGCTCTATCTCGGCATCGCCATCGCGGGTTCGTCCTCGCTGCTCGTGGTCAAGCTGTTTCAGGAGCATTTCCAGCTTGATACTCAACCCGGCCGTATCTCTCTTACCATCCTGATCTTTCAGGATATCTGGGCCATTATCGTCACTCTGATCCAACCTGCCTTTGACAATCCAGACCTCAAGGCCATCGGCTTTTCCTTCCTCGGTATTGCGATCCTTGTGGTCATTGCGGTTGCCCTGTCTCGCACCGTTGCCGACCGGGGGTTTGCCTGGATTGCCAAGATGCCGGAACTCATCCTCCTGGGGGCGATGTCGTGGTGTTTTGCGATGGTCGCGATTGGCACAAACATCGACAACTTCACCCAGATGTTTGGCTTCAACTGGCATATGACGGTCAGCTCGGGCATGGCCGCCCTGATTGCCGGCGCAACGATTGCCAGCTCTCCCTACAGCACCGAGATCGTGACCAAGGTCGGCCTCGTGAAGGACTTCTTTATTACGCTGTTCTTCGTTGGCCTCGGGATCGCGCTTCCGGCGATCAACGGCTGGTCGGGTCCGCTGACCGCTCTCGGGATCGCATTCCTCGCGGTGCTGGCGCGTCAGCTGGTGTTCTTCCCAATGCTCTATTTCGCGGGTGTCGATCAGCGAAACGCGCAAGTATCGTCGATCCGGCTCGCGCAGATTTCCGAATTTGGCCTTGTCATCGCCTATCTCGGCCTGAACTTCGGGCACATCAGCAAAGAGCTTTCGTCAGCGATCATTCTGGCCTTTGTCTTTACCGCGATCATGACCACGCCGCTCTTTGAAGGGGCCTATCGCATCCACGAGATCATGCAGGGCTTCCTCAATCGTATTGGCTTCAAAGAGCCGGAGGAGACCATCGAAGATCAGAGTGACGAGGTCGAACTTGCGATCCTCGGGATTCACCGCGATGCTTCGTCCTTTATCACCGAGCTTGCCAAGACCCACCCGCATCTGATTGCCAAGACGACCGTGGTCGATTTCAACGTGGCGATCCACGACCGGATCCGCGGCATGGGGGTCAAGGTCAAGTATGGCGATATCTCGAACGAGGAATCGTTGGTCCACGCGGGGGTAAACCGCGCCAAGATCATCGTCTGCACCATCTCCGACGATCTTCTGCGCGGCATCACCAACCGCGATCTCGTGCGCCTTCTGCGCCACCTCAACCCCGAGGCCACCATCATCTCGAACGCCATCCAGATGCAGGGCTGGCGCGATCTGAAAGAGGCGGGGGCGGATATCGTCTATATGTCGCGCCTCGAGGTCGCCAAGAGCCTTGTCCGCGCCGTTGTTCTGGCCGACGAGGATCGGGCCGAGGAATTCGTCGACGAGCAATACGCGACCGTTTCCGAAGCGCGGCTGCGGCGCGAGATCATGGACTAGGCCGGATCGCCACTGACGTTGCGTCAGTGGCCCGCGCCGCCCTTTACTCGATCGGTTCTGGCGCAGAGTTTGGGAGCGCAACAGATCAGGTATCGCCATGCAGATTGACGGACAGATTGCACTCGTAACAGGCGGCGGCAGCGGGCTGGGCGAAGCGACAGCACGATATTTGGCAAGCAAGGGCGCACGGGTGGTGGTCCTTGATTTCAACCTAGACCGCGCGCGCCTTGTCGCCTCCGATATCGGCGGGCTGGCTGTGAATGCGGATGTGGGTGATGCCGCTCAGGTAGAAGCAGCCTTCGCTGCAGCCTCGGCCCATTTCGGCTCGGCCCCACGCATCGTCGTCAACTGTGCAGGCATCGCAGGTGCCGCGCGGATCGTTGGGCGGGAAGGGAAGTTGTCGATCGACCTCTTCGAGCGGGTAATCCGGGTCAACCTGATCGGGTCCTACAATGTCATGTCCCATGCCGTTCTGGGTATGCAGGCGCTCGAACTGAAGGGCGAAGAGCGCGGCGTTATCATCAACACCGCCTCGGCCGCCTATGAGGATGGGCAGGTGGGGCAGACGGCCTATGCGGCCTCGAAAGGCGGGATCGCGGCGATGAGCCTGCCGGCGGCAAGAGAGCTGGCAAGATCCGGCATTCGCGTCATGGCCATCGCGCCGGGCCTCTTCAATACGCCTATGATGGAAGGGCTGCCGCCTGAGACCACGGAGGCAATCACAGCCAACATCCCGTTCCCCGCGCGTCTTGGGATGCCAGTGGAATATGGCCTCATGGTCGCCCAGATCATCGAGAATGCCTATCTCAATGGCACGACGATCCGACTCGATGGCGCGGTGCGGCTTCCGCCCCGCTAGTAGTTGGCCGTCAGGGGGTCAATGATCCCCGGAATTTCGGTAATCTTGGTAAAGGGGATACCGCTTAACTCCGAGTGCCGACGGATCGTCTCAAGACTATCGGCCAGATAGATGCAAAACGTCTTGTCTTCCGCCACATAGCTGTGCTGCCACTGGATGACTGTTCCCAGAGCGTTGAGCGCTTGATTGGACGCCCGCGCCGCCCCGCAAAGTTCGGTTGCGGAAAAGTCGCCAATCCCGAGGATGTCTCTTTCAATCAGATAACGTTTGAGAGTGCCCACGGGCCTTACTCCTTCTGGCTGATGCATCCAGCCTGCATCAAAATGGCATATGAAAGCCAACTCAAAGTTCTTTGGACTACTAAAGAAAACATTTAGTCTTCCCGGGAGCTGGTTGTCGATGGATGGAAATGAAAGCTGCGACGCACCTAAGATCCCTGCAGGCGCTCGAGATGGCGATCCGTCTTGGCTCGCTCAAAGAGGCGGCCGATACGCTTGGGATAACCCCGGCTGCGGTGGGTCAGCGAATACGGGCTCTCGAAGATTTTCTGGGGACGGATCTTTTGTCGCGCGGCCGGTCGGGTCTGCGGCCCACAGCCAACCTTGAGGCTGCGCTAGAGGATCTTGTCCAAGGCTTCGCGGCGCTCGATCGCGCTGCGGATGCGCTCGATTTTGGGCGGCAGGCAGAAATCCACATCGAGGCCGATGTGGATTGGGCTGATCTCTGGCTCCTGCCTCGGCTCAATGCGTTCAAGGCCGAAAATCCCAACATCTTTTTCAACATCAATGGAAAGGGGGAGGTTCCCGCGCGCAAGACCGCCCCGGATTGCCGGATCATTTACGGTGATCTGAAGGAGGGTGAAATCCTCTATCGAGACCGGATTGCACCTGTCGCGAGCCTCGACAACATCCGGCGCTTTGATCCCGAAGATCGGATCGACGGACTCGTCGGGATGCCCTTTTTGCATCTTGAACCCCAAAGAGACGCACAAGATCGCCCCGGCTGGCCCGAGTGGATCGAAAGGTTCGGCCGCCGCACCGAAGGCGCGGCCCGCGGAATTCACTACAAGCACGCAAAGCATGCCCTGGAAGCAGTTCGCAAGGACGTGGGGTTTCTCGTCTGCGGCCTTTCTCTGATGGAAGCCGATCTCGATGAAGGAAATTTCCGGCCTGTCACGTCGATACGCGAAAGCCTGATTGCGCCGCATCCGTATGTTCTTCAAATCACGCCCCGTCAGCCCATGCGACCGCAGATGATCCGCTTCTGCGAGTGGCTGAAGGGCGAAGCTCTAATCACGGCCAGATGGCTAGATAAGGCAGGGCAGGGGCCTTCGGACTAAGCGTTCGGGCCGATCAGTCGAGCAACTTCGTCAGAGCGCAGGATCGACGCGCTTTCATTGCGGATGGCTTGCATGACGCTTTGCATGGCGCCGCTCAGACGTAGTTCTTCGCGATGCAGGACGAACCATTGGCGATAGATCGGCAGGCTCTCGGCGCGGATTTGTACGAGGCGGCCGGCGGCCATCTCGTCGATCACGGTATGCGCGGAAATCAACGCCACTCCAAGATCGGCGATCACTGCCTGTTTGATGGTTTCGTTCGAATCCATCTCGATCTGACGAAATGGGCGGCCCTCGCCGATCCTGTCGAGAAACCGCATGGCGAGGATTCTGGTGCCCGACCCTTCCTCGCGAAGGATCATTGTCTGATCTAGAATGTCGTCGTGGCTGGCTGTCGTCTTGGTGCAAAGCGGGTTCTCGGGGCTTGCGATCAATAGATGCGGGTGATCGCCGATTGGATAGGCCGTAACCGAAGGTTGGCGCGGCGGACGCCCCATGATCGCCACGTCGATCCATTCCGACTCGAGCCCTGCGATAATCTGGTTGCGGTTGCCAATCTCGAGCCGGATTTCGATCTCAGGATGGCTGCGCTTCAGGCGAGCCACGATTCCTGGCGCAAAGTACTTCCCCGTGCTGACAACCCCCAAGACGACCTGCCCTGCGACCCCACGCCGCAAGGCTTCGATTTCAGAGAGCGCACGCGAAATGGCGGCCTCGGATTTTTCGATGGCAATCAGTAGGAATGCGCCTTCAGGAGTAGGCGTGAAGGCCCCCGAAGCGGCCCTGGTCACGACCTCGGCTCCGATCGTATTGGCAAGCGTTTTCAGTTGGTTGTGAACCGCTGGAGGGGTTAGGGAAAGCCTCTCGGCCGCGCCCGTGATCGAGCCTGTCTCGCAGACCATTTTGAGAGCGCGAAGTTGCTTGAAGGTGAGGGCGGTCAGGAGGGTCATTTCAGAAAACTTAATACATCTTCTAACTTATTAAATTCTACTACATCCCCCTCCCCGTCATATCAAGCGTGTGTCATTGAGGGAGGACGAGATGACCGAAGGTAGTGTGGCCGTTGCGCCAGACAGGATCCCCGAGGATCTCTTTCCGGTCATCAATGCTCTCTGCGAAGTTGGCAGAAGCTTGAGCCGAACAATTGCGCGTGGCCCTTTGGGCGGTTCGCTCGGCCACTCTGTTGGCGAAAACTCTGACGGTGATAGCCAAAAAGCCCTTGATGTGATGGCCGACGAGGCCTTTGCCGAGGCGCTGACCAAAACCGCCGTTCGGTGGTATGCCTCGGAAGAACAGGACAGCGTGGTCGCCCTTGGTCCCCAGGGCCGCTATGCGCTGGCGATTGATCCGCTCGATGGCTCCTCCAACATCGACGTCAATGTTTCGATCGGCACGATATTTTCGATTTTCGAAGCCAAAGAAGGGGCCGATGAAAGCTTCCTGCGGCCGGCTAGCGAACAGGTCGCAGCAGGCTACATCATCTACGGGCCCCAAACAGCCCTTGTCGTGACCTTCGGACAAGGGGTTCTGCACTATGTTCTTGACCCCGAGACGAACGAGTTTCTTCTGGTTCGGGATGGCGTCGAAATTCCAACGAACTCATCGGAATTCGCCATCAACGCCTCGAACTATCGGCATTGGGCCAAGCCGGTCCGCGCCTATATTGACGACTGCCTCGCCGGCAGCACCGGCCCTCGCGAGAAGAATTTCAATATGCGCTGGGTGGCCTCTCTGGTGGCCGAGACCCACCGGATCATCAGCCGCGGCGGCATCTTCCTCTACCCGTCCGATGAACGCGAAGGCTATCGCCACGGCCGCCTGCGGATGGTCTATGAATGCGCGCCCATCGCCTTCCTGATCGAACAGGCGGGTGGCAAGGCCACCAACGGCACGGACCGGATCCTCGCCCAGACGGCGAGCGAGCTGCACGCCCGCACCCCCTTCATCTTTGGCACCTCCGTCAAGGTTGATCGTGTCGCTGCCTATTTCGATCTGCCCGACGAAGAGGTGAGCGCCCTTTTCGGCAACCGCGGCCTGTTCCGCGCCTGAACCGAGGAATGACGACATGAGCAAGAAACATCCCATCATCTCGGTCACTGGCTCTTCCGGCGCGGGGACTTCCACGGTCAAGACCACCTTCGACCAGATCTTCCGCCGCGAGGGCTTTACCTCGGTCTCGATCGAGGGCGACGCCTTCCACCGCTTCGACCGCGCGGCGATGAAGGACGAACTCACCAAGCGCAAGGCCGGGGGGGATCAGACCTTCAGCCACTTCTCCTACGAGGCCAACGAGCTTGGCAAACTCGAGGAGGTGTTTCGCACCTATGCCGAGACCGGCCGTGGCGAGACCCGCCACTATGTCCATGACGATGCGGAGGCGGCGAAATACGGCTCTGCCCCCGGCACCTTCACCGAATGGGCGCCTTTTGCGGAAGGCTCCGACCTTCTTTTCTATGAGGGCCTGCATGGCGCGGTGAAGAACGGTGAGGTCAACCTCGCCGCCTTGGCCGACCTCAAGATCGGCGTTGTGCCGGTGGTCAACCTCGAGTGGATCCAGAAGATCCACCGCGACAAGGCCCAGCGCGGCTATTCGACCGAAGCTGTGACGGATGTGATCCTGCGCCGGATGCACGCCTATGTGCATTGCATCACGCCCCAGTTCACCGAGACCGACATCAACTTTCAGCGCGTGCCGGTGGTTGATACCTCGAACCCCTTCATCGCCCGCTGGATCCCGACCGCCGACGAAAGCCTCGTGGTGATCCGCTTCAAGAACCCCCGCGGGATCGATTTCCCCTATCTCACCCAGATGATCCAAGGGAGCTGGATGAGCCGCGCCAACTCGATCGTCATTCCGGGCGGCAAGATGGACCTCGCGATGCAACTCATCTTCACCCCGATGATCCACCGGCTTGTTCACGAGTCCAAGCGCGCCTGAGGAGAGCAGAATGAACACCCACGCGCCGGTTTCGGCTACCCTCGAAGACAAGATGGCCACCGCGATCCGCGTTCTGGCGATGGACGCGGTGCAGGCGGCCAACTCGGGCCACCCGGGCGCGCCGATGGGCTTGGCGGATGTGGCGACCGTCCTCTTCAACCGCTTCCTCACCATCGACCCGTCCGACGACAAATGGCCCGACCGCGACCGGTTCGTGATGTCGGCCGGTCACGGCTCGATGCTGGTCTACGCGATCCATCACCTCTTGGGCTATGACGACATGGGGCTCGACCAGATCCGCGCCTTCCGCCAACTTGGCTCGCGCACCGCAGGCCATCCCGAATACGGCCATGCCAAGGGGATCGAGACCACCACCGGCCCCTTGGGGCAGGGGATTTCGACCTCGGTCGGCATGGCGCTCGCGGAGCGGATGCTCAACGCCCGCTTTGGCGATGACCTGGTGGATCACTACACCTATGTCCTCGCCGGTGACGGCTGCCTGATGGAAGGCATCAGCCACGAGGCGATCGACATGGCCGGTCACCTCGGTCTTGGGCACCTGATCGTCTTCTGGGACGACAACGGCATCACCATCGACGGCGGCACCGAGCTGTCGACCTCGACCGACCAATGCGCCCGCTTTGCGGCCTCCGGCTGGCATACCCAAAAGGTCGACGGCCACGACAAGGACGCAATTGCCAAGGCGATCACCGCGGCCCGTGCCGACAAGCGCCCCTCGCTCATCGCCTGCAAGACGGTGATCGGCTTTGGCGCGCCCAACAAGCAAGGCACCCACCACGTCCACGGATCGCCCCTTGGCGATGCCGAGATTGCCGCGGCCCGCGCGGCCTTTGGCTGGACCCATCCGGCCTTCGAGATCCCTCAGGATGTCTAC
>JAHEBR010000184.1 GCA_024642185.1 Marivivens sp.
CATCCTCGACATGGCGGGCGGAATGGGGCGCACGGCGCAGGACTATGAGTTCCAGCGCCTGCACGGCATGGGCGAGACGCTGCACGATATCGTCCACAAGGCCGAAGGCACGCGCTGCCGGATCTATGCGCCGGTGGGCGCGCATGAAGACCTTCTGGCCTATCTCGTGCGCCGCCTTCTGGAAAACGGGGCCAATTCGTCCTTCGTCAACCAGATCGTCGATGAGGCCGTGCCCGCCGAGACGGTCGCCGCCTGCCCCTTCGCAGCGCTGCGGGATCAGGCCATCGTCACCAAGGGCCCCGCGCTGTTCGCCCCCTCGCGGCCGAACTCGGCGGGGTGGGATATCACCCACAAGCCGACACTCGCCAAGATCGACGCGGGCCGCGAGGCCAGCGATACCGCCCGCCATGCCGCGCCGCTGATCGCGGGGCGGAAGAAGGCCGGTGACAAGGCCGTGCCGGTCGTGAACCCCGCCAACGGCCTTTCGGTCGGCACCGTCGCCAATGCCACGCCCGAGGATATCGCCGCAGCACTTGAGGCCGCCAAGCCTTGGGCCGCGCCGGTGGCCGAGCGGGCCCGCATCCTCAATGCCGTGGCGGATGCCTACGAGGCGCATTCGACCGAGATCTTCGGCATCCTCGCCCGCGAGGCGGGCAAGACGCTTGGCGATGCGGTGAACGAGCTGCGCGAGGCGGTCGATTTCCTGCGCTACTACGCGGCCGAGGCGGTGGCGGCGGGCGACAGCCTCAGCGCGCGCGGCATCTGGACCTGCATCAGCCCGTGGAACTTCCCGCTCGCCATTTTCACCGGCCAGATCGCCGCGGCCCTTGCCGCTGGCAACGCCGTTCTCGCCAAGCCCGCCGAGCAGACCCCGCTCATCGCCCATCTCGCGGTAGGCCTGATGCACAAGGCGGGCGTTCCCGCCGCATCTGTCCAGCTTCTGCCGGGGGGCGGCATGGTCGGCGCGGGCCTCACGGCTGATGCGCGCATCAAAGGCGTGGCGTTCACCGGCTCGACCGCGACAGCGCTCAAGATCCGCGCCTCGATGGCGGCCCACTGCGCCCCCGGCACGCCGCTCATCGCGGAAACCGGCGGCCTCAATGCGATGATCGTCGACTCGACCGCGCTTCCCGAACACGCGGTGCGCGATATCGTCATGTCGTCCTTCCGCTCGGCCGGCCAGCGCTGTTCGGCGCTGCGCTGCCTCTATGTGCAGGAGGATATCGCGCCCAAGCTTCTGAAGATGCTGAAAGGCGCGATGGACGAGCTGACCTTGGGCGATCCGTGGCACCTTGCGACCGACGTCGGCCCGGTGATCGACGCGCCTGCCCACAAGACCATTGCCGACCATGTCGCCAAGGCGCGGGCCGAGGGGCGCGTGCTGCATGAGATGAGCGTGCCGCAAGCCGGCACCTTCATTGCCCCCACGGTGATCAAGGTGAACGGTATCGGTGATCTGGAGAAGGAAATCTTCGGGCCGGTCCTGCATGTCGCGTCTTTCAAGTCCGACGAACTGGACAAGGTGATCGCCGATATCAACGCCACCGGCTATGGCCTGACCTTCGGCCTGCACACCCGCATCGACGACCGGGTGCAGACCGTGGTCGATGCGATCCATGCGGGCAACGTCTATGTCAACCGCAACCAGATCGGCGCGGTCGTCGGCAGCCAGCCTTTCGGCGGCGAGGGGCTTTCGGGCACCGGCCCCAAGGCGGGAGGGCCGTTCTATCTGCCGCGCTTTGGCGCTGCGGAAACCACCGCACTCGGCACAGGCTGGAACCAGAAGGCAGATATCGCAGCACTCGGTCAGACGCTTGCCAAGGCGCCCGCAGGCGCGGCCCAACCGACCCGCGATATGCCGGGGCCCACGGGCGAATCGAACCGCCTGACCGCCTCGCCGCGCGGGCCGGTCCTCTGCCTCGGGCCGGGATCGGATGCGGTGACGCGGCAGGTGGCGGCGGTCGAGGCCTTGGGCGGCGTCGCGGTCGCCTGCGAGGGGTCGGTCGACCCCGAGGCGCTTGCCACCCTCGCGCCGCTCGGCGCGGCTCTGTGGTGGGGCGAAGAGGACGCAGGACGCGCCTACGAGGCGGCGCTGGCGCGCCGTTCCGGCCCGATCGTGGCGCTTGTCACGACGATGCCCGACGCGGCCCATGTCTTGCACGAGCGCCACGTCTGCATCGACACCACCGCCGCAGGCGGCAACGCGGCGCTTCTTGCGGAAGTGGGCCGGGCCTGAGGCAAGTTTATGTGACTGATCCCCTGCCCCGCTGGACGAAGCGGGGCAGAGATGCCACATCTGATCCATGTTTCCGATCCGCGATCATAACGCCTCTGTCCGCGCGCCGTTCGTCACCTACGCGCTGATCGCGATCAACGTGGTGGTGTTCCTCGGCATGATCGGCGCCTATCCGACCGACCGGGCGCTTTATGGCTTCTACGCCGACTACGCGATGATCCCGGCGCGGATCAGCGCGGGCGAGGGCTATTCCACCTTCCTCACCTCGATGTTCCTGCACGGCGGCTGGATGCACCTTTTGGGCAATATGCTGTTTTTATGGATCTTCGGCGACAATCTCGAAGACGTGCTCGGCCATGCCCGGTTCCTGCTCTTTTACCTGATCACCGGTATCGGCGCGGACCTCACGCAATACGCCGCCGCGCCCGACTCGATGGTGCCGCTCGTCGGGGCCTCGGGGGCCATTGCCGGTGTGATGGGGGGATACCTGCTCCTGTTCCCGCGCGCGCAGGTCGACCTCATCCTGTTTCTGATCTTCATCATCCGCATCATCACCCTGCCCGCCTGGGCGATGCTCGGCTATTGGTTCGTCTTTCAGCTGCTCAGCGGCGTCGGCTCCAGCGCCGATGGCGGCGGTGTTGCCTATCTCGCCCATGTTGGCGGCTTTGTGCTGGGATTTGTGCTGATGATCCCGGTATGGCTTGGGCGCGGCGGACGCGGGCACTGGGAAGTCAGCTCAGGCAGGCCGCCGCATCCAAACCGACCCTACAGGATCGGCCGCAGCCACATTCCGGTGGTGCGTCGGCGGCGCTAGATTACTCGGTGCTGGTCTGGGTCTGCGGCGGAGCGGGATCCCAGCCGAATTCCAGATTGCCAATCGAATCCGCAATCTTATCCGACAGCGCCATGACACCTTCGTTCACTGAGCTGGTTACAGCCATAGTCAGCGAGACAGCCGCAGCGACGCCAACGACCCAGTCGATGGTGGCCGCGCCGCTTTCTTCGGCGTGGAACTTCTTGAGATAGGCGGCGGCTCGAGTCAGATGGGTCATGCCTTCGGCCCTAAAGAGCCAATGCGGCAAGAATTTGGCATCAGGCGCCGCGGATCGCCTTGGCGAAGGTCGGGAAGATCGCCTCATTGCCACAGATCACCTCGCCATCTGCGAGGATATCGCCACCCTCGCGCAGCGGCTCGACGAAACCACCCGCTTCGCGGACGATGACGAGGCCCGCGGCCATGTCCCATGAGTTCAGGCGGCGCTCCCAAAAGCCGTCATAGCGGCCCGCGGCCACATAAGCGAGATCAAGCGCGGCCGAGCCAAAGCGGCGCACGCCAGCGCAGGCGGGAAGCACGCGAGCGAGGTCTTTAAGCGTTTCGGGCAGGTCGGCCCGGCCACCGAAAGGAAGGCCGGTCGCGAAGATGCACTCGATCATCTTGTAGCGTGCCGACACGCGCAGGCGGCTTTCGTTGAGCCAGGCGCCCGTGCCCTTTTCGGCATAGAACATCTCGTCTTTCACCGGATCATAGATCACGCCGGCCACGATCTGGCCCTTATGTTCAAGGCCGATCGAAACGGCCCAGTGCGGCAGGCCGTGCAGGAAATTGGTGGTTCCGTCGAGCGGATCAACGATCCAGCGGCGGGTCGGATCTTCGCCTTCGATCAGGGTGCCTTCCTCGCCGACAAAGCCATAGCTCGGACGGGCGGCCATCAATTCGGTGCGGATCGTCTCTTCGGCGCGTTTGTCGGCGCGGCTGACGAAATCGCCGGGGCCCTTGGCGCTGACCTGCAGTTGCTCGACCTCGGTGAAGTCTTTCAAAAGAGCACGGCCCACCTTGCGGGCGGTCTTCATCATCACGTTGAGGTTTGCGCTGCCAGCCATCAGGGCCTCCGTCTGCGGATCAAGCCGCGCGTATAGGGTCAATGAAGCTGCGGGGCAAGGGGGCCAGCGCCGCGCACCAATATTCTTTGTCCCGGTTAACCGGCTGTTTTCTCAAGCCCGGTATCAAGAGCAAGGGGAAGTGAGATTTTCATGGTCAGCGACCGACTCGATAGCATCCGTCATCAGACCCGTTTTGTCCTCCATGTCGTGGAGCGGGACATCTTCAAAAGAATGGCCACGACGGCCATGATGGTCGCTA
The DNA here is from genome assembly GCA_024642185.1 of Marivivens sp. Classification (GTDB taxonomy): domain Bacteria; phylum Pseudomonadota; class Alphaproteobacteria; order Rhodobacterales; family Rhodobacteraceae; genus RFZI01. The sequence continues at coordinate 4,377 of JAHEBR010000184.1, forward strand.
TTTTTTGTTGGCTGGATCAATACCCATTCGCCGTTTCGCTTCTCATCTTTCTCCCCCCGTTCGAGGTCGCCGCCGCGATAGCGGTGCGCAAGCTTCCGAAAGAAGACGCGAAAATCACGCGGCGCTTCATCTCTTTCGTCTGGTTTCTCCAGATCGGCTCTACAATCGTCTACCTCAGCCCTGCCTTTCATCTGACCTTGGAAGGCACGGCGCCGATGTTTCTTGCGGCGTTTCTCTGGCTGGCGGG
>JAHEBR010000185.1 GCA_024642185.1 Marivivens sp.
AAACTCGCGGCCACTGCAAAGCCGGTGATCCCCTTTGGCAATCCGCGCAACGCCTCTTCCAATGCCTCGAGGTTCAGCGGCGCCGCCTCGCTGCCCGAATGGCTGTGCCCCCCCGAAAGGCGGATCACCGGATCGCCATGCAGCGCCTCCATCAGGCCCGCGCGACCCAGCTCTTTCTCGTCAAACCCGATAAACACCAGCGCCACGCGCCCGCCCTGCCCCTCGACCAGCGCATTGGTCGCCAGCGTGGTCGAGAGCGACACCATCGCAATCTGCGACGGCGCGACCCCCGCCTCGGCAATCGCCGCATCAATCGCCCGGCCCACGCCCAATGCCAGATCGGGCCGCGTGGTCAGCGACTTGGCGCTGGCGATCACCCGATCCGCCGCCTCGTCAATCACCACCGCGTCGGTATAGGTGCCGCCGGTATCAACCCCCAGCAAATAGGCCATGGGAAACTCCGCTCCTGTTCGCCCGCCCTCCATACAGCCGCTTGCGGCTCCGACAACCAAAACCTTTCTTTTGGCCCAAAATACTCCCGCCGGAGGCCTTTGGATCGTCGCAGGCGATCCAAACGAAAACGCCCCGCCAAAGGCGGGGCGCTTCCGTCATTTACACGCGGCTCAGTTCAGAGCTGCATCGGTCACAGCGTGTGTCCAGGCCCCAACCGGCTCGGCGGTAATGACCGGATCCGAACCACCCGCCAGAAGCGTCTGGACGGTGCGGTTGTAATCCGCCTCGTCGAGCGCGCCGTTCGAACCGGCGGTCAGCTTGGCGATCTCGCCCATCATCCGAACCTGATGCGCTTCGGTCTGGGCGCCAGTATCGTCGTTATCAAGTACGATCATCGCCGCATCCGCAGGGTTCTCTTCGGCCCACTTCCAACCCTTCATCGAGGCGCGGACGAAACGAACCATGCGATCGGCAAAGTCGGCATCGGCAAGGTTGCTTTCAAGAACATAGAGGCCGTCCTCGAGCGTCGCGACACCCACATCTTCATACTTGAAGGTCACCAGCTCGTCCGGGCTCACGCCCGCATCCAGAACCTGACCGAACTCGTTGTAGGTCATGGTCGAGATACAGTCGGCCTGCCGCTGCAACAGCGGATCGACGTTGAAGCCCTGCTTGAGAACCGTCACGCCATTGTCGCCGCCATCGGTCGGGATGCCTTCCTGGCTCATCCAGCTCAGGAACGGATATTCGTTGCCATAAAACCAGACACCGATGGTCTTGCCGCGGAAATCCTGCGGGCCGGTGATGCCGGTGTCTTTCCAGCAGGTGAGCATCAGGCCCGAGGTCTTGAACGGCTGGGCGATGTTGACGATCGGCAGGCCCTTTTCGCGGGCGGCAAGTGCCGAGGGGAGCCAGTCGATCATCACATCGGCACCGCCGCCCGCCAGAACCTGGCCCGGCGCGATGTCGGGGCCACCGGCAAGGATCTTCACGTTTAGGTCTTCCTCGTCATAGAAGCCCTGATCCAGCGCCACATAATAGCCCGCGAACTGGGCCTGAGTGACCCACTTCAACTGAAGCGTCACGTCATCGGCCGCCCATGCCGGGGCGCCCAAAACGGCAGCAAGAGCCGCCGTGCTTACCAACTTCTTCATTTGTCTGACCTCCTTGTCAGGTTTGCTTGGTTTGCTCCGGCCTTTTTGGCGGCCGGTATTCTTATTTGCGCTGCGAGGGATGCCAGAAGGTCATCCGCCGCTCGAGCCACGCCACGGCCCCGTAAAATGCTGTCCCGGTCAGCGCGGCAACGACGATCACCGCCCAGACCACGTCGAGAGCCAGCGCACCGACCGAGGTGGATATCCGGAAACCCAAACCGCGAGTCGGGGAGCCGAAGAACTCGGCCACGATAGCACCGATCAGCGCGAGCGTGGTGGCGATCTTGAGGCCGTTGAAGATAAACGGCAGCGCCGCGGGGAAGCGCAGCTTGAAGAGCGTCTGCCAATAGCCCGCCCCATAGGTCCGCATCAGATCGCGCTGCATGGCGCTCGTATCGCGCAGGCCCGCAACCGTGTTCACCAGCATCGGGAAGAACACCATAACGACAACCACCGCCGCCTTCGACTGCCAGTCGAAGCCGAACCACATCACAAGGATCGGTGCTGTGCCGACGATGGGCAGGGCGGCCATGAAATTGCCCACAGGCAAAAGCCCGCGGCGCAGGAAATCATAGCGGTCAACAAGGATCGCCGTCAGAAGCGCCGCGCCGCAGCCGATGGCATAGCCTCCGAGGGCACCCTTGGCGAAGGTCTGAACAAAGTCGGGCCAGAGAATGCCGAAATTGTCAAAGAAGGCGCCAACAATCGTGCTCGGCGGCGGCAGGATCACCTGCGGCACGGCAAGCCCCCGCACGATCAATTCCCACACGACGATCACCGTCGCACCGAAAATCAGCGGGACCGCAAGATGCACCGAGGCAAAGCCCGAGAAGCGGCCATTGGCCAGCCATCCGTTGAACGCCCAAGCGCCGATCCAGACAGCGACTGCAAGCAATACAAGGCTCATGGCGTGACCCCCATCCGCCGCAGCGTCTTGGCTTCGATCCAGCCGATCAGCCAGACAAGGATCGCCGCCAGCGCCGCGGCGAAGAGCAGCGCCGCCCAAAGCTGTTCGGTCTGGCCGTAATAGCTCCCCCCCAGCATCCGCGCTCCAAGCCCGCCGCGCTGCACCGGCAATTCACCGACGATCGCGCCCACAAGGCTCGCCGCGATGCCGATCTTGAGCGAGGCAAAGAGATAGGGAACCGACGCCGGCAAGCGCAGCATCCAAAAGGCCTGAGGCTTGCTGGCGCTATAGGTGCGCAAAAGGTCGGTCTGCATGGCGTCGGGGCTGCGCAGGCCCTTCACCATGCCGACGACCACCGGAAAGAAACTGAGATAGGCGCTGATCACGGCTTTCGGCAAAAGCCCCTCAACCCCGATGGAATAGAGCACCACGATGATCATCGGCGCCAGCGCCACGATTGGGATGGTCTGGCTGACAATCGCCCAAGGCATGACCGACATATCCATCGTCTTGCTATGCACAATGCCAACCGCGAGAAGGATCCCAAGGCCCGAGCCGATCAGGAAACCGACGATGGTCGCGCTAAGCGTGATCGAGCCGTGATAGATCAGCGACCGGTTCGACAGGCTCCCTGATTTCACGATCCCGCGCCGCCCGTTGACCTCTTCATCCCAGGTCGAGACCCAAAGCTCTTTAGCGATCTGATGCGGGGCTGGCAGGCGCGCGCGCTCCATGCTCCAACTCTCGGCGAGATGCTCGGTATTGCGCAGAACAAGCACAAAGCGGCTCACATCGCGCCGGTTCATCGCGCCTTCGGGCTCGACCACCGCTCCGGCACGTTCGGCCTGCGTCAGCACCTCTGCGATGTTCATCGGCACCGCCGCCGCATACCACAGCGCGATGATCGCCGCGACGACCGCGAGGATGGGGCCCAAAGCCTTCATGCGACCGCCTTAGTCATCAATATGCCCCGCGCGCAGGCCATCACGCACACGATGGGCGATGGCGATGAATTCGGCGCTGTCGCGGATATCGAGCGGGCGCTCGCGCGGCAGGGTGCTTTCGATCACATCGGTGATCCGGCCCGGACGCGGGCTCATCACCACGATCTTGGTCGAGAGATAGACCGCCTCGGGGATCGAGTGGGTGACGAAACCGATGGTCTTGCCGGTGCGATCCCAGAGCTTGAGCAGCTCTTCGTTCAAGTGATCGCGCACGATCTCGTCGAGCGCGCCGAAGGGTTCGTCCATCAAAAGGAGATCGGCATCAAAGGCCAGCGCGCGGGCAATCGAGGCCCGCTGCTGCATCCCGCCCGACAGCTGCCAGGGGAACTTTTTCTCAAACCCCGCAAGGTCAACCAGCTCGAGCGTCCGCTTCACCCGCTCGGCCTGTTCTTCCTTGGAAAACCCCATGATCTCGAGCGGCAGGCGGATGTTGCCGCCGATGGTCCGCCACGGATAAAGCCCCGCCGCCTGAAACACATAGCCATAGGCGCGGCTCCGCCGTGCGGCATCGGGCGTCAGGCCATTGACCGTGAGCGTCCCGCCCGTGGGCGCCTCGAGCCCCGCGATACAGCGCAGGAAGGTCGTCTTGCCACAGCCCGAGGGGCCGATGAACGAGACAAACTCGCCCTTGCCGATATCGAGCGACACATCGCGAAGCGCATGAACCGGCCCGTCGTTCGTCTGGAACGTCAGATCGAGGTGCGAGGCGGAGATGACGGGGGATTGGTTCATCGGGCTTTCTTCATTGGGTCTTCTATCAGGTCAAACGCCGCTCGCCGGTATCCCGCTGCGCTCGACAGGGCGTGGCGAGGTCAGCTCTTTCCAGGTGCTCAGCGCCTTGTTCACCGCGGTGTTGGGCTCGCGGGCGACGAACTGGCCGTGGCCCTCTTCGGTGCGGATCTCGCCGTCATGCACGGCGACCTTGCCACGGGTGAGCGTAAAGCGCGGCAGGCCCTTCACCTTGTGGCCCTCGAACACGTTATAGTCGATCGCCGATTGCTGGGTCTTGGCGGAAATTGTCTTTTCCTTCTCGGGATCCCAGACCACCAGATCGGCATCCGCCCCCACCAGAACCGCGCCCTTGCGGGGAT
>JAHEBR010000186.1 GCA_024642185.1 Marivivens sp.
TTCGACGATGGCCGCCTGACCGATGGTCAGGGCCGGACCGTGGACTTCAAGAACACGCTCATCGTCCTGACCTCCAACCTCGGCACGCAGGCCCTTTCCAACGTGGGCGAAGGCGAGTCGACCGAGATGGCCAAGGGCGAGGTGATGGCGGCGGTGCGGTCGCACTTCCGGCCCGAGTTCCTCAACCGGCTTGACGACATGATCATCTTCGATCGCCTGAGCCGTGGCGACATGGACGGCATCGTCAAGATCCAGCTCAAGCGCCTTGAGAAGCGCCTCGCCGCGCGGAACATCACGCTTGATCTCGATGCCGGCGCGCAGAAGTGGCTGGCCGACGAGGGCTATGATCCGGTCTTCGGCGCCCGCCCCCTGAAGCGTGTGATCCAGCGCGCCCTGCAGGACAGGCTGGCCGAGATGATCCTCGGGGGCGAAGTGATGGACGGTTCGACCGTATCGGTCACCACCGGCCCGGACGGGTTGATCGTTGGTGACCGGGTGGCGGGATCGACCCGGCCAAAGCCCAAGGATGCCGTCGTTCACTAGATATCACCGCAGGTACCTTTCAAAGCCCCGCCCTCTTCGGCGGGGCTTTGTATTTGCGGCTGACTTGACATTTACATACACAGGTATATAACGTGTTATATAACTATGGATGGAATTTGGAAATGGTTGAGGATCTGGTTCGCCGTCGGGGCTATCTGACGCTTGGTTCGCGGTTGCGTCGCATCGGTGAGATGCTTCAGGCCGAAACCCAATCTGTGATGGCGGCCCACGGCGTGCCGCTGCAGGGCAACCATTATCCGACCCTTGCGGCGATCGCCGAGAACGGTCCGCTCACGATTGGCAATCTCGCCGAAGCATTGGGCATCAGCCAGCCCGGTGCCACGCGTATTGTGGCCCAGTTGGCCAAAAAGGGCGTTGTTTCTGCTGGGCCAGGCCCTGAGGACCAGCGCCAAAAGATCGTTTCTCTGACCGAATACGGCCAAACGCTGGTCGATGAGGGGCGAGCCAAGATCTGGCCGCTGATTCATAGCTGTGTGGCCCAGATGCTAGATGACCAGCGCGGGCCGCTCCTCTCACAGCTTGACCACCTTGAAGACGAAATACACCGCAAGCCGTTTCTGGACCGCATCTAACGCAAATAGCGAAAGGGCACCGCCATGACCGCACCCGAGCAATTCCTTGATAATCCCATTTGGGGAACGTTGATCACGCGACACGCGAACGAGGCGGTTGGTCAGGGCAGGGCGCGACGGTTTGCGCCGGAAGTTAGCCCGCTGGGCGGTGTTCCTGATGAAACGGCGCAAAGCCTCGCGGATCTATCGGCCCTGATCGTCAAACATGGCGGCATCGCTATTGCTCAGGATCGCCTCTTTGCCTGTCCGGACGGGGCCAAAATGGTGCACCATTTCTATGTTCACCAGATGCACTTGATGGATCCTTCGGTCTCACAGATCGACTCACGCGCGGTGCGGCTGGGTGCTGCTGATGCCGAACAGATGTTGGCGCTTGCCATCGACGCACATCCCGGGCCCTTCGCGCTTAAGACGCACGAGTTGGGCGAATATTGGGGAATCAAGGTTGATGGCCAGTTGGTTGCCATGGCGGGTGAGCGTATGAAATTGCCGGGGCTGACAGAAATCAGCGGCGTTGCGACCTACGAGGCCCATCGCGGCAAGGGATATGCCAAGCTCCTCTGCCGTCACCTGATGGGGCGTATCCTGGCGCGGGGAGAAAATGCCTTCCTCCACGTCGAAACCGCCAAACCCGAGGTGGAAAGCTTTTACCATCGCTTGGGGTTTGAATCTCAGCGAACCTTGGCGGCGCAGGTTTTCGAGCGCGCCTGATCGCAAGGCTGGGCTGGCCCCGGACATTTCGCCCGGGGCCACTAGGCTGTGGTTACATCGGCGGCAGGATCACCTGGTCGATGACGTGGATCACGCCGTTCGAGGTTTCGATATCAGCGGAGATCACGTTGGCGCCATTGATCTTGACGCCGCCCATCGTGGTGATCGTCACGTCTGCACCGTTCACGGTGGTCGCGGTCATGCCGTCCGACAGATCGGTCGACATCACTTTGCCGGCGATGACGTGGTAGGTCAGGATCTTGGCAAGCGCTTCGGGATCGGCGAGCAGGCCCTCGACGGTGCCTTCAGGCAGAGCGGCAAAAGCTTCGTCGGTCGGGGCGAAAACGGTGAAGGGGCCTTCGCCTTTGAGGGTGTCGACAAGGCCCGCGGCCTGAACCGCGGCGACGAGCGTGGTGAATGAGCCGGCATTGACGGCAGTGTCGACGATATCCATCGAATTGCCGCTGGCATTGGCAAAGCTGGTGACCGCAACCGCCGAGGAAATGGCGGCGGCGGAGGCGAATGTTACAAAAGTTCTGCGGATCATGGGTTGCTCCCTAGCATGTGTTGATCGTGTCTTGGCTACGGGGGGCGGTGCGGAGCGGATCACGCCAAAGCACCAAGCGATTGGCAGAGTTGATGACGGATTCAAGCCACAAAGGCGCATTAGCCCGATCTGATCGCGCGGCCTTCAAGCGACTGTGAAGAGCCGAGATCACGCCTTGCGATCTTCGTGTGCCTCAGAGTTGGTAACATCCAGCCTACGCAGTCGTGAAAGGACCATTCCGTTCGCTTGGTCTATAGTCTCGGGAGATTTTGAAAGGACCGACCCTATGGCGCGACGCTGGACCAACACACTGAAACAGGCGGATGTGACGCCCGAACCCTTGTGGCTCAACCGTCGCCAGATCATGGCGGGAGCGGGGGCAATGGGGGCCGCTCTTCTCGCGGGAGAGGCCAGCGCCGAGGCTCTTGAGCCGAACACTTGGGACGAGATCACCAACTATAACAACTATTACGAGTTTGGCGTCGGCAAGGATGATCCAGCCCGCAATGCCGGCGGCCTTCGCACATCGCCGTGGTCGATCGAGGTAAACGGCCTCGTCGAACGCCCCGGCACCTATACTATAGACGACCTGATCGGTGGCCTTGATCTTGAAGAGCGGATCTACCGCTTCCGCTGTGTCGAGGCCTGGTCGATGGTCGTGCCGTGGAACGGCGTCGAACTGAATGACGTTCTGGATCGGGTCGGGGTCAAATCTTCCGCCCGCTACGTCGCCTTCGAGACCGTGGTTCAGCCCGAGGCCATGATCGGCGTGCGCCGCAAGGTGATGCCGTTTCCCTATGTCGAGGGCCTGCGCCTTGACGAGGCCCGCCATCCCCTCACGATGCTGGCCACTGGCATCTATGGCAAACCCCTTGCCAATCAGTCGGGCGCGCCGATCCGGCTCGTGGTGCCGTGGAAGTATGGCTTCAAGTCGATCAAATCGATCGTGCGGATCAGCCTTGTGGCCGACGAGCCCCCCGCCAGCTGGCCCATGCTCAATCCGCGGGAATACGGCTTCTATAGTAATGTGAATCCCAAGGTGGATCACCCGCGCTGGACGCAAGCCACCGAACGCAAGATCGGCGGGGGCCTCTTTTCCTCTCGGGTGCCGACCCAGATGTTCAACGGCTATGAGGCTGAAGTCGCCAGCCTCTATGATGGCATGGACCTGCGGATCTTCTACTGATGCTGAGCCAATTCAACAAACCTCTCCGCCGGATTCCCCCGTGGCTCATCTATGCGGCCAGCGCGGCATGGTGCGGCTATCTCTTCTGGGAGGCCGCGACCGGCCGCATGGGCCCCGAGCCGATCAAGGCGCTCGAACACGCCTATGGCATCTATGCGTTGAAACTGATCGTCGCGATCCTTTTGGTCACGCCGCTTCGCAAATGGAGCGGTCTCAACCTCTTGCGCTTCCGCCGCGCCATCGCCGTCAGCGCCTTCTTTGTTGTCGTGGCGCATTTCGCCGTCTGGGCGGTTCTCGACGTCCAGACCTTCGCCCGCGTCTGGGCCGATATTGTGAAACGCCCCTATGTGACGATCGGCATGGCCTCGCTTGTTCTGATGCTGCCGCTTGCGATCACCTCCAATGATCGCAGCCTGCGCAAGCTTGGGGCCGCCGCGTGGCGCAAGCTACATCTTCTGACCTATCCTGTCGCTGTGCTCGCGGGGCTCCACTTCATCTGGCTGGTGAAGGGCTTTCAGATTCGCCCCGTGCTCTATCTTCTGATGATCCTCGGGCTTCTGGCGCTGCGCCTGAAGTGGAAACGCCGCCCGATTCCCGCGTGAATCGGCACGATTCCGGATGGAGTTCTGAAGATTAGTGGACAGATCTGTGGATAACCCAAGATATTGATCCGGACGGGTGTACCAGGCTGTAATTTTGTTTCGCCGAGTCGGCCATCTGCGCAGCGATCAAACCCTAACACCCTCAAAACAGGCGATTTTCGGCAAAAATCAAAAAAATCGCATTCTATCGAAAAAACCCCTTGCGGCCCCTGAACCCCGGACGTAAACACCCCCTCACCGAAGCGGCGGCGACGCTGCAACGGCCCGGACGGGAAGCGGAGACGCGGAAGGTTCGGTGGAAATCAGAGGCAGAGACGGGCAGGCGCGCCGGTTAAGTGTGGCGCGGTTGGTTTGTTTTTGTCTGTGGTTTAGCTTTTTGACATTGATGATATCTGAAGAGATATGTGGGCGGTTTGGTTC
>JAHEBR010000187.1 GCA_024642185.1 Marivivens sp.
ACCAATTAGGTCCAAGATCGAGATTTTGCAGCGCCCATTCGACCGGCCTTGCGCCGCGGTGGGCCAGCACCTCCTCGACCTCGGGGATCTGTTCGGCGAGGTGCATATGCACCGGCCCGCCACCAGCGAGCCCCGCGGTCTGGGCGAAGTCTTCGAGCGCAACGGCGCGGAGGGAATGGGGGGCAACGCCAAGGACGGCATCGGCGGGAAGGCCGCCCAGCGCCTTGCTGGCGGCTTCGTGCAGGCGGGCGAAACGCTCGGGATCGTTGCCAAAGCGGCGCTGGCCGGGGCCGAGTGCGCGCTTGTCGCAGCCGCCGTATTGGTAGTGCACGGGAAGGAGCGTCAGACCGATGCCGCTCTGGCTGGCGGCGGCTGCAATCCGTTCCGACATTTCGGCGACGTTGTCATAGGGTTGGCCGTCGGGCCGATGGTGCAAGTAGTGGAACTCGACACTCGCGCCATAGCCGGCCTCGAGCATCTCCATCTGCACGAAAGCGGCAATGGCTTCGACCTGATCAGGGGTGATCTGATCGAGAAAGCGATACATGAGCGTGCGCCATGTCCAGAAGCTATCCGAGGCGTTCTGCCCACGCCGCTCGGTCAGGCCGGCCATCGCCCGTTGGAAGGCGTGGGAATGGGAATTGGCGGGGGCGGGCACGAGGCAATCAACCGTCTGGCCCTGCGCCGGGCGATCGGGGGCGACCGAAGCGATGCGCCCGTCCGGCCCGATTTCAAGGGCCACATCCTTGGCCCAACCGTTTGCGAGAAGAGCTTGCCGCGCCCAGAGTTTCGTCATCTCAGCCAACCTTGACAGATATTATGTATGGACATAATACAGTATTGTTCACGCCAAACAAGAGGCGACCGCCGTGCTGCTGACCAATGCCACCCTTGCGACCCTGACCGGGCCGGAACGCTATGGCCTCATCGAGAAAGGGGCCATTGCGGTTGCGGGCGAGCGGATCGTCTGGGTTGGCAAGGCCGACGCAATTCCCGCCGAATACAAAGCACAAGAGGCCCGCGATCTTGGTGGCCGCTTGGTCACTCCTTCCCTCATCGACTGCCACACCCATATCGTCTTTGGCGGGCACCGCGCCCGCGAGTTCGAGATGCGGCTGGAGGGTGCGAGCTATGAAGCCATCGCCCGCGCCGGCGGCGGGATCGTCTCGACCGTTGGGGCGACCCGTGCGGCAAGCGAGGCGACCCTCCTCACCAACGCCCTGAAGCGGACCGATGCCCTCATCGCCGAGGGCGCGACGACCATCGAAGTGAAGTCAGGCTATGGCCTTGATCGCGAGACAGAGCTGCGGATGCTGCGCGTTGCCCGCTCCATCGGGCGCGAGCGGAAAGTGCGGATCAAGACGACCTTCCTCGGCGCCCATGCCGTCCCGGCAGAGTATGCGGGCCGCGCCGACGCCTATATCGACGAGATCGCAATCCCCACCCTGCGCGCCGCTCATGCCGAAGGCCTTGTCGATGCGGTTGACGGGTTTTGCGAGGGCATCGCCTTTTCGCCTGCCCAGATCGCGCGGGTGTTTGACGCGGCCAAAGCGCTGGGCCTGCCGGTCAAGCTCCATGCTGAACAGCTTTCATGGCTGGGCGGCGCGGCGCTCGCCGCCCGCTATGGCGCGCTGTCGGCGGATCATGTGGAATACGCCAACGCGGATGACGCCAAGGCGATGGCCGCCTCCGGCACCGTCGCCGTTCTCCTCCCCGGCGCGTTTTATACGCTGCGCGAAACACAGATGCCGCCCGTTGCGGCCTTCCGCAAAGCTGGGGTGCCAATGGCGCTGGCGACCGACTGCAACCCCGGCTCGTCGCCCGTCACCTCGCTTCTTCTGACCATGAACATGGGCTGCACCCTGTTCCGGCTGACGCCTGAAGAGGCGCTGCGCGGGGTGACGGTCAACGCCGCCCGCGCCCTCGGCCTCGACGATTGCGGCACGATCGCCGCCGGCAAACGCGCCGACCTTGCCATCTGGGACGTAACCGACCCGGCCGAGCTTTCCTATCGCATCGGGTTTAACCCGATCCACGCCCGCATCTTTGGAGGCAACGAATGACCATCACTCTCAACCCCGGCGCGGCAACGCTCGATCTTTTGGAAAAGATCTGGCGCAGCGGCGCGGCTGTCCGGCTTGACGCTTCGGCCCGACCCGGCATCGAAGCGGCGGCGGCGCTGGTTCGGTCGGCGGCCGAAGGGAATGCGGCCGTCTATGGGGTCAACACCGGATTCGGCAAACTCGCCAGCGTCAAGATCGCGGCGAAGGATACGGCGACGCTTCAGCGCAACCTGATCCTGTCGCACTGTTGCGGCGTCGGCAAACCGCTCGATCAGGCGACTACGCGACTGATGATGGCGCTGAAGCTTCTGAGCCTCGGGCGCGGTGCCTCGGGCGTGGCTTGGGAAACGGTCGCGCTGATCGAAGGGATGCTCGCCAAGGGCGTCACGCCGGTGATCCCCGATCAGGGCTCGGTCGGGGCGTCGGGCGACCTCGCGCCGCTCGCGCATATGGCGGCGACGATGCTGGGCGAGGGTGAGGCTGTGTTCGATGGCGTCAGGATGATCTCTGCCGACGCCCTCAGGAAAGCTGGCCTCGCGCCGATCACGCTAGGGCCAAAAGAAGGCCTCGCGCTCATCAATGGCACGCAGTTCTCGACCGCTTGCGCGCTGGTGGGCCTGTTCAACGCCTGGACGAACGCCCGCGCCTGCATCGTGACCGCCGCTCTTTCGACCGATGCGATCATGGGCTCGACCGCGCCTTTGGTGGATGCGATCCACACCCTGCGCGGCCATCGCGGCCAGATCGAGGTTGCGCGCGCCCAGACAGCCCTGATGGACGGCTCCGAGATTCGCGAAAGCCACCGCGAGGGCGACACCCGCGTGCAGGATCCCTATTGCATCCGCTGCCAGCCGCAGGTTTCGGGCGCAGCGATCGACCTTCTCCGCTTTGCGGGCCAGACGCTCGAGATCGAGGCCAATGCCGTGACCGACAACCCGCTCGTGCTTGTCGAACAAGGGCTGATCGTTTCGGGCGGCAATTTCCATGCCGAGCCCGTGGCCTTCGCCGCCGACCAGATCGCCCTTGCCGTGGCCGAGATCGGCGCCATTGCCCAGCGCCGCATCGCGCTTATGGTCGACCCGACCCTTTCGTTCGATCTGCCGCCATTCCTGACCCCCGATCCGGGTCTGAATTCCGGCCTGATGATCGCCGAGGTGACGACCGCCGCGCTGATGAGCGAGAACAAGCACCTCGCGCACGCCTGTTCGATCGATTCGACGCCGACCTCGGCCAATCAGGAAGACCACGTCAGCATGGCCGCCCATGCCGCGCGCCGGCTTGAGCGGATGAACGCCAACCTCAATGTGATCCTTGGGGTCGAGGCGATGTGCGCGGCGCAAGGCATCGAATTCCGCGCGCCGCTCAAGACGAGCGCCACGCTCCAAGCCGCGTTGGCCCATATCCGCGCCGCCGTTCCGACTGTGAAGGAAGACCGCTTCCTCGCGCCCGACATTGCCGCTTCGGCCGAGTTGATTGCCAATGGTGCGCTGGTCGAAGGGCTGGCCTTGCCGGAGCTGGGCGCATGACGCCTGTTGAGGTCATCCGCGGCGATAGCCCCGTTGTCCTCGGAATGCCCCACACGGGCACATGGCTGCCCGAAGATATCCGCGCGCGGCTCAATGCTCGCGGGCAAGAGCTTTCCGATACGGATTGGCACATAGATAGACTCTACAAAGGGCTTTTGCCGGGGGCGACCATCGTTCGCGCCACCTTTCATCGCTATGTGATCGACGCCAACCGCTCTCCCGAAGATGAAAGCCTCTATCCCGGCCAAAATACCACCGGCCTCGTGCCGACCACCGATTTTGATGGCGCGGCGATCTGGAAAACAGAGCCTAACAAGAGCGAAATTGCCGAAAGACTCGCTGGTTACCATCGGCCCTATCATGCTGCCTTGTCCGCCGAGTTGGAGCGCGTCCGCGCCAAGCATGGTGTGGCGATCCTCTACGACTGCCACTCGATCCGCTCGCATATCCCGTTTCTCTTCGAAGGCACCCTGCCCGACTTCAACATCGGCACGGCTGGCGGGACGACCTGTGATCCCCGCATCGAGGCGGCGACGCATCGCATCTGTCAGGCGTCCGGCCGCCCGACCGTTTTGAACGGCCGCTTCAAAGGCGGCTGGACCACCCGCCACTATGGCCGCCCGCAAGCGGGCATCCACGCGATCCAGATGGAGCTTGCGCAGTCAACGCACCTCGCGACCGAAGCCGCGCCCTATGCCTACGATCCCGCACGCGCCGATGCGCTGCGTCTGATCCTTTCAGACATCCTGCAATCCCTGGCCGATCTGGCCCCCGACCTCAGAGGCTGACATGACCAATCCCCGCCACAACACCCGCGACATCTTTCCGCCGACCGGCACCGAGATCACCGCGAAATCCTGGCAAACCGAGGCCGCGATGCGGATGCTGATGAACAACCTGCATCCCGATGTGGCCGAGAACCCGCACGAGCTTGTCGTCTATGGCGGTATTGGCCGCGCGGCGCGGACCTGGGCGGATTTTGACAAGATCGTCGAAGCGCTGAAGGGGCTCGA
>JAHEBR010000188.1 GCA_024642185.1 Marivivens sp.
ACCCACGCGGCAGGGCGTGCACTGGCCGCAGCTTTCGCTCTCGAAGAAGCGCAGCATATTGAGCGCGGCGGCGCGGATGCTGTCTTTGTGGCCAAGGACGACGACAGCAGCCGAACCGATGAAGGTGCCGTGCGGCTGGAGCGTGTCGAAATCGAGGGGGATATCGCTCATCGAGGCGGGCAGAAGGCCGGACGAGGGGCCACCCGGCTGATAGGCTTTGAACTCATGCCCCTCGGCCATGCCGCCCGCGGCGGCGATGATATCGGTGATGGTCGAGCCCGCGGGCAGGAGATAGACCCCCGGTTTCGCCACGCGGCCCGAGACGGAATAGCTGCGCAAGCCCTTGCGGCCGTTCTTCTCGGTCGAGCTCAGAATCTCCGGCCCCTCGCGGCAGATGCGGGCGACCCAGTGGAGCGTCTCGACGTTGTGGACGAGCGTCGGGCGATCGAAAATCCCGACCTGCGCCACATAGGGCGGGCGCTGGCGCGGGATGCCGCGCTTGCCTTCGATCGACTCGATCATCGCGCTTTCTTCGCCGCAAATATAGGCGCCCGCGCCGCGGCGCAGATCGATATAGCCGGGGGCGACGAGACCGGCATCCTCAAGGGCGGCGATCTCTTTGCGCAGGATGTGCAAGACGGCGGGATATTCATCACGCATATAGACAAAGCACTTCTCGGCCTCGACCGCCCAAGCGGCGATCAGCATCCCCTCGAGCATCAGATGCGGGGTGCGCTCGAGGTAGTAGCGGTCCTTGAACGTCCCCGGCTCGCCCTCATCGCCATTGACGGCAAGGAAGCGCGGGCCTGCATTGGCGCGGACAAAGCCCCATTTGCGGCCCGAGGGGAAACCGGCGCCGCCAAGGCCGCGCAGGCCCGAGGCGAGGATGGTTTCCTGAACCTTCTCCCAATCGCCGCCCTCGCGCAGGTCGAGAAGCGTGGCATAGCCGCCCGCCGCGCGATAGGCGGTGAGGCCTTCGTAGGCGGGGATATGGGCGTGGGTGTCTGAGGCCGCGATGGCCGCCTCGACCTTCTCGGGCGTGGCATGGTCGATGTGATGATGGCCGATCTCGAGAACTGGCGCGGTATCGCAGCGGCCCATGCAGGGCGCGCGCAGGACGCGGACCTTGGCGGGGTCCATCCCTGCCTCAAGCGCGGCGATCAGCTGTTCGGAGCCCGCGAGTTCGCACGAGAGCGACTCGCAGACGCGGATCGTCAGATCGGGCGGGGTCTCGTCGCCTTCGCGGACCGGATCGAAATGGGCGTAGAAGGTCGCGACCTCCCAGACCTCGGCCATCGACAGGCGCATTTCCTCGGCCAAAGCCCGAAGATGCGGGGCGGAGAGGTGGCCGTGGGCGTCCTGGATCAGGTGCAGATGCTCGATCAACAGGTCGCGGCTGCGCGGGCGGTCGCCCAGAAGCGCGCGGACCTCGGCCCATGCGGCATCATCAAGCTGGCGGCCCTTCGGGGTCCGGCGGCCCTTGCCCCGGCCCGATTTCCAAACACCTTTGCCGTCGTCGAGGGCCATATCGTCTTCCTTATCCGTGTCGTGTCCGACCTGCCGACCTTCTGACAGATTGTCGCGCCCAGCAATGGACAGTTTCTGACCCTTTGCATAACTTTTGCGCCATGACATGGGATCAGGAAATTGATGCGACCGGGCTTTTGTGCCCTCTGCCCGTCCTCAAGGCGCGCAAGCGGCTTTCCCATATGCAGGCGGGGCAAGTCCTGCGCCTTCTGGCGAGCGATCCGATGGCGGTCGTGGATGTGCCGCACTTCTGCAACGAGGCGGGGCACGAGTTTCAGGGTATGACCGAACTGGACGGCACCCGCGCCTATCTGATCCGGCGGGGCTAGGTCAGGCCGAACGATGCGTAGGGGAGATAGCGCACCGGCGTTCCGGGCGTGATCTCGGCCGCGCCATCTGGCAGCTCGACTATTCCATCCGCCCAGGATAGCCCGCTGATCCGGCCCGAGCCTTCCGAGGCAAAGACCTCGGCCGCGCCCTCGGCGTTGATCCGCGCCCGCAGGTATTCGCGGCGGCCCGGTTTCTTGGACTTGCTGAAGGCTGCGGGAACGGTGAAGCCCTGCGGCGCGGTCCAGTCGCCGCCCGCGAGCTTCGACAGGGCAGGGCGGCCAAAGATCAGGGCGCAGACCAAGGCGGCCACCGGATTGCCCGGAAGGCCGATCACCGGAACCCCCTTCCAAAGCGCCAAAGCCAAGGGCCGCCCCGGCTTCATGGCAATGCGCCAGCTTGAGAGGGTGCCTTCCTCGCGCAAGAGGCGGGAGACGTGATCCTCGTCGCCCGCCGATGCGCCGCCCGAGGTGAGGACAACATCCACCTCTCGCGCGGCGCGGTCGAGCTTTCCGGTGATGACGGCAGGCCTGTCGGGCGCATGGCCGAGGTCGACGGCCTCGTGGCCCCACTGCGCGATCAGCGAAAGAAGCATGGGCCGGTTGGCGTCATAGATCTGATGCGGCAAGGCGGGCCTGTCGGGCGCGGCGATGATCTCGTCGCCGGTCGAGAGGACGCCAACCCGCAAGGGGCGGTGAACCGCCACCTCGCCAATCCCGAGCGCCGAAAGGAGCGCGAGGTCGGGCGCGCGCAGGCGATGGCCGGCGGTCAGTGCTACAGCACCTTCCACCACATCCTCGCCTGCCTTGCGGGTATTGGCGCGGGGCTTCACCGGCCCGTCGAAGGTCACGCTGGCGCTGTCGGTGGCGCAGTCTTCCTCGAGAACCACGGTATCGACGCCCTCGGGCAGGATCGCGCCGGTGAGGATGCGGACGGCGTGGCCGGGCGGGACGGCGCCCTCGAAGGGCCGCCCCGCTGCGGCGCGGCCGGCGACGAGGGGCAGACGGTTGACGCCCTCTTTGGTCGAAGAATGGGCAAAGCCGTAGCCGTCCACCGCCGAATTCGGGCGGGGCGGGTTCGAACGGCGGGCGATGCAATCGCTTGCGAGAATGCGGCCGCAGGCGGCAGCGGTTTGGAGGGTTTCGGAGCCTGTCACCGGCGAAAGTGCTGATTTCAGTCGATCAAGCGCCTCGTCCACCGGCACCCAAGCGACACCTTGCGGCATGGCGAAACAGTCGTCGCGCAAACGTGGGGGGAGCTGGCTTGCCGGAATCGCGGCACGCAAAGCGGGGCCGTGGCCGGTGCCCAAGGTCCAACCTTCCTCGCGCAGCAAGGCGGGATCGGCGTCGATATCGAAGAGCGGGGCAAGGCGGTCTGATTGGCCAACGGTCCAGAGCGCGGAGGACAGAAGCTCGACCTCTGCCGCATCCCGAACCTTGCCCCGTGCCTCGAGCGCCTTCACGTCCGGTGCGATGAAGGCGGCATAAATTTCTGCGATGACGATGGCTTTCCCTTCGATCGGCTCGAAAGGCCAGACGGCACAATCGCCCCCGAGCGATGCCCGCAGCCGGTGCAGCATCGGCATCCCCAGAAGGCTCTGCGCGCCGACAGCGCCTGCTCCGGCCAGTTGCCAAAGGGTCTTGGGGGAAAGCCCCTCGGCCTTGCTCTGCTGGTCGCACTTTCGGTGCTCGGCAAGCCAGTCGGGCAGGGCGGGTTTCGTGCGCGAAAGCCCCTCGATTTCGGCCTTGCTGCCATTGCCCCAAAACGGCCCGCCACCGGGGAGGGTGGCGTTCATCAGGGCGGCGATGGCGCGATAGTTATTCAGGTTGCGGGCGTCGTCGGTGATGCGCTCGGCCAGCCAAGCCCAAAGGGCCATGGCCTCGGCCTTGCCGGTCAGGTGGCTGGCAAGACCCGCTGGCGCGCCAAAGTTCAGATCGGCCCCAAGAAGGAGCCGCTTGCCTGAGTGGATCGCCTCCTGCGCCAGAGCGAGGATTGCGGCCTCTGCCGCGGCTCTGGTGGCGATGTTGCGGCTCGTTGTGCCGCTGGCGTCCGAAACGCCGATCCAGATCGAATCCTTGCCCATCTTGGGCACGCCCGAGGCCGACCAATCGAGGATGGCGACCCGATCAAACATCAAAGGCCCGTCTCGGCGAGGATGAAATCGGCGATGCCGCGGATATCGTCGAGGTCGAAGACGGGCACATCGACCGGGATGTGCGAGATGTCGGAGGCGACGGCGCGGATCGTCGGGTTCTCGCCCGCCATCAGGGAGTGGCCCATCTCCTCGCGGTGGGCTTCGATCTTGGGGTGCGGCGCGCGTTTAAAGCCCTCGATCAGCACCAGATCCACCGGCGCAAGCCGCGCGATCAGGTCTTCGGCCTTGGGCTCGGGCGCGCCGCGCAGCTCGTGCATGAGCGCCCAGCGCTCGGGCGTGGCGAGAATCACCTCGCGGGCCCCGGCCTCGCGGTGGCGAAAGCTGTCGCGCCCCGGCTCGTCGATATCGGCGGAATGGTGGGCGTGCTTGATGGTCGAGACCGTGAGGCCGCGGCCGGAAATCTCGGTGACCAGCCGCTCCACGAGGGTTGTCTTGCCGGCATTCTTCCAGCCGGTGACGCCATAGACCTTCATGCGAGCTCCGCGAGTTTTTCGGCCTCGGCGATATCGTCGGGCGTGTTGATGTTGAAGAAGGGATCGAAGGGCG
>JAHEBR010000189.1 GCA_024642185.1 Marivivens sp.
AGCCGCGCGTTGTCGTCACCAATCCGGTGGCCGACGACCCGACCGCCGAGTTAGAACGCCTGCGCGCCGCGATCGAGGCCCTGCGAACCTCGGTTGATGATATGCTCACCCAGACCACCACTGTCAGCGCCGAGCAGGTGCAGGTGATGGAAACCTACCGGATGTTTGCCAATTCCCGCAGCTGGATCCGGCGGATGGAAGAGGATGTGGAGCTGGGCCTTTCGGCCGAGGCGGCGGTCGAGAAAGAGCAATCTCTTGCCCGCAGCCGCATGAGCCAGGCGACCGACGCCTATCTGCGCGACCGGATGCACGATCTCGACGATCTGTCGAACCGGCTTTTGCGGATCCTGACTGGCCAAGGCAAGGACACCGGCGCCGAGATGCCCGAGAACCCGATCCTTGTGGCGCGCAACATCGGCCCCGGCGAGCTTTTGGAATATGGCAAGAAGCTCAAGGGCATCGTGCTTGAGGAAGGCTCGGTCGGCAGCCATGCCGCCATCGTTGCGCGCGCCTGGGCGATCCCGCTTCTCATTCATGCCGAGGGCATCACCACCGAGGCGCTGAATGGCGATACGATCCTTGTCGATGGCGATCAGGGCCTCGTTCACCTGCGCCCCGACGACACGGTTCAGACCGCTTTCCGCGACAAGGTCGCCATGGCCGCCCGCGCGCAGGAACGCTATGCCTCGATCCGCGATCTTCCGGCGACGGACCTCTCGGGCAAAACGATCGAGCTTAACATGAACGCGGGCCTGATGGCCGACCTGCCCTCGCTGGCTGGCTCGGGGGCCAATGGGGTTGGCCTTTTCCGCACCGAGCTTCAGTTTCTGATCCGCAACCAGATGCCCAAGCGGGCCGAGATTTCCGCGCTTTATTCGCGGGTGATGGATGCGGCCAAGGGCAAGCGGGTCGTGTTCCGCACGCTCGATATCGGCTCCGACAAGGTCTTGCCCTATATGAAGGCGCTCAACGAGCCGAACCCGGCGATGGGCTGGCGGGCGATCCGTGTGGGCCTTGATAAGCCCGGTATCTTGCGGATGCAGGTTCAGGCGCTTTTGCGGGCCGCGAATGGCCGCCCCCTGACCATCATGTTTCCCTTTATCGCCCAGATGGAGGAGTTCAGAGCGGCGCGGGCCGAAGTCATCAAGACTGTCGAGCGCGAAGTGGTTTTGGGCCATCCCCTTCCCTCCAAAATCGAAATCGGGGCGATGCTGGAAACGCCGGGGCTGGCCTTCGCGCCGGATGCCTTCTTCAACGAGGTGGATTTCATCTCCGTGGGCGGCAACGACCTCAAGCAGTTCTTCTTCGCCGCCGACCGCGAGAACGAGATGGTGCGCCGCCGCTACGACACGCTGAACACGAGCTTTCTGAGTTTCCTCGAACAGGTGGTCCGGCGCTGCGAGGCGGCGGGCAAGCCTCTGTCGTTCTGCGGCGAGGATGCGGGGCGGCCCATCGAGGCGCTCTGCTTTGCGGCCATCGGCTTCCGCGCCCTGTCGATGCGGGCGCCCTCAGTCGGGCCGGTCAAACACCTTTTGCGGCGGGTCAACCTCGACGAGGCGAAAGCGGTGATCGACGAGGCACGCAACCGCGGCGACCAGTCGGTGCGCAAAGCGGTGACCGACTGGCTGGCGGGTCAGGGTTAGGCGCTCTTCTTCCCCAGCCGCTTCTGCCCCAGAACCCGGTGAAACTCCTCGATCACCCCGGCCTCGTCATAGCTTTGGGTCAGGCGCCGGAGGCCGAAGTGGACATGGGCCATTTCGGTGTAATAGCCGACGAAGGCATAGTTCGTGCCCGCCCCGGCCGCCGCGCCGAGGATGGGAACGGCTTGGGCCGCGAGTTTCTGGCTCAGCACTGCGGCAAAGCGGGGCGCCACTCGGGCGATAAGGCTGTTGAGCGCGGGGCCGGTAATTCCGAGGCGAGCGCCGAAAAAGCTTGTGTCGATGCCATCATCGCCGCTCCCCGGTCCGCCCGCGCCAAAGACCATGAGGCACTGGGCGCGGATTTCGGGATCGGAGAGGTCTTCGCCATGCGCCTCGGCCACGCCCTGCACGGCGCGGAAGATGAGGGTCGTGGCAACCGGAAGCTCTGCCAGTGCGGTGCCGATACCGCCAAGACCGCCAAGCGCGCCCGAGATCGTCCCCAGCACGCGGTTCACGCGTTCGGAGGCTGTCGCACGGCCCAGCCCGCCCTGCCGGCTTTTCTGGGCAAGGCCATAGCTTTGGGCCAGAGCCGCGCGGGCGGCGGCGTCGATCTGATCGCGGAAGCCCTTGGGAAGCACCTTGAGCGCATCCTCGACTTGCCCGCCCATATAGTTGATCGCGGTCATCAAAAGGCCCGAGGCGGCGCGCTGGCGCTCCACCAGTGCGACGATCTCGGCGCGTCCTGCTGCATCGAGCGGACGGTCGGGATTGATCAGCTTCATCGGGCGATCCTCACCTGTCATGGCACATAGATGGGCAGGCACGGGCGGCAATGCAATTCCCCGCGATCAGAGCGCCCGGCGGACACGCCCCGTGACGCCATCCCAGGCACCATCCACAAGCTCGATCCCCAAGACCCGGTCGGGGTTGGTGGGGGGTGGCATCACGACGCCTTCGAGCTTGGAGAAGCCGAAGCGCTTGTAATAGGGCAGATCGCCCACGAGCATCACCCGCTCCCAGCCCATCGCCTTGGCCCGCACCAAAGCTTCGTTCATCAGGGTGGCCCCAAGCCCCTCGCCCTGCCGCGTGGGGTGGACCGCCACGGGGCCGAGAAGGATCGCGGGCTTGCCCCCCACCTTCACCGGCCAATTGCGGATCACGCCACCGAGGATGCCGTCGCCATCGCGGGCGATGATGCACAGTTCACGGATCGGATCGACGCCGTTGCGCAGGCGATAGGAGGAAAGGGCTGTCCGTCCCGGTGCGAAACACAGGTCATAGAGCGCCTCGACTTCCCACCAGTCTTCGGGTTTTTCGACGGTCAGCTCGATCATTGATCCGGGTTTTTCCCCTTTTAGGACTGGAAGCGCGCCTACCATGACATTAACTGTCCCGCAAACAGTGGAAAGGGCAAAAGATGTTCTATCGGCCGGATGCGGGTCATGGGCTTCCCCACAATCCCTTTAGCGCCATTGTCGCGCCGCGGCCGATTGGCTGGATCTCGTCGCGCGGGCCCGAGGGCGACAACCTTGCCCCCTATTCCTTCTTCAACGCCGTCGCCTATGAACCGCCGCAGGTGATGTTTGCCTCGACGGGGGTGAAGGATTCGCTGCGCAACATCCGCGAGAGCGGGGTCTTTGCGGTCAACATCGTGGCCTATGCCCAGCGCGACGAGATGAACCGCACCTCGGCCTCGGTCGCCCACGGGATCGACGAATTTGCCATTGCCGGCATTGCCAAGGCCGAATGCGAGACGATCGACTGCCCGCGCGTCGCCGAGAGCCCGGCAACGCTCGAATGCGTGGTGACCGAGATCGTGGCGCTCAAGGGCGGCAAATCTCACGTTGTCTTTGGCGAGGTGACGGGCGTTCATATGCGCGACGACTACCTGCAAGAGGGGCGCTTCGAGCTTGGTCTTTTCGAGCCATTGGCCCGCCTCGGCTATCGCGATTATGCGCGGATCAGCGCGCCGTTCGAGCTCAAGCGCCCCGACGACAAATAGCGCTGATTTGGCCGATTGCGGCTCGCTGTGGGGCGCAGTAAGTCATGCCCGACAACATAAGGAAATCGACATGAAAGCCACCGTCACCTGGGCCGGCAACCGCACTTTCGTCGGCCAGACCGAGAGCGGCCACGCCATCGCCTTTGGCACCGCCCATAATGATAGCCCCAAACCCGGCCCCTCGCCGATGGAGCTTTTGCTTCTTGGCACCGGCGGCTGTTCGGCGATTGATGTGGTGCTGATCCTCGAGCGCGGCCGCGAAGCCGTTGAGGATTGCCGTGTCGAGTTATCGGCCGAGCGCGCCGAGACAGAGCCCAAGGTTTTCACCAAGATCCACATGCATTTCATTGTGGAAGGTAAGAAGCTCAACCCCGCCAAGGTCGAACGCGCGGTGCAGCTGTCGATCGACAAATACTGCTCGGCCTCGAAAATGATGGCCGCGACCGCCACGCTGACCCACGATTTCGAGATCATCGACACCGCCGCCTAGGCGCTTGGCAGCCCGCCCCATGCCACCTAGAGTGGTATTGCATGGGCAAAGGTGGCGGGATGGCACATCCGACGACGCTGAAGGAATGGCAAGCGCTGACCGATGAGCCGGCGCTGAATGCGGCTGAGAAAAAGCTGATTGACGCCTGCAGGGCAGGTGAGACGTGCCTTTTGGGCGATGATGAACGGCCGGAGGGCCCGGATCCTGACCGCACGATCCGCGCCGACCTTCTGCGCTGGTTGATCCTCGGCGGCGGCAAGGATTGCCGGGTGCACGAAAGGGGCGTCGATTTGGAGGGTGCCTATGTCGTTGGGCACCTCGACCTCAATTTTGCCGAAGCCAAGGGGAGCACGACCTTGGTCAACTGCACGTTTGCCGAGGAAATTCTGGCGCGGGCGGCCCATTTCAAATTG
>JAHEBR010000190.1:0-3189 GCA_024642185.1 Marivivens sp.
CGACCGGCAAACGTGATACGGTCGAAGAGGCGGCGACCGAAATCCTTGAGGCGCTGCCGGGCAAGGTTTCACTTTGTGGCATAGGCCTTGGCGGCGTGATCGCAATCGAGATGCTGCGCCTCGCGCCCGAGCGGATTGCCAAGATCGCCCTCATCAACACCTCGGCCCAAGCCGATACCCCCAACGAAGCCGCCGCGCGCGAGCCAAAGATAGTGGCGGCCAAAACGGGCCGCTTTGAAGAGATTGTCAGAGAGGAATTTGCGCCCGCCCATTTCCACGCCTCCCCACGACGGACCGATTTTGTGGTCCAGATGACCCAGATGGGGCGGGCGATTGGCGCCGAGGCCTATCTGCGTCAGGCCCGCCTGATGCAGAAGCGCAAAGACCAGCAGGCCATGCTCCGCAAATCGAAGGTGCCGGCGCTGATTGTCTGCGGTGCCTCGGACCCGACGATCCCGGTCCGAAGGCATGAATTTCTCGCGGAATTGATGCCGAAAGGGCATCTGGCGCTCATTGACGGGGCCGGGATGATTCCAACGCTCGAGCAGCCCGAGGTCGTGACGACAGCGCTCAGAAGCTGGCTGAACCTGCCGCCAGCCTAGGCAGCGACGATCTTGGGCTTTTGCGGCCTGGCCTCGGCCGAATTGGCGTCGATGAAATCGAGCACCAGCGGGCGGATATTGTTGCGCCAGCTGCGGCCCGCGAAGATGCCGTAGTGGCCCGCGCCGGGCTCGAGGTGCCAGGCCTTTTTCGCCTCGGGCAGGCCGGTCAGGAGATCGAGCGCCGCCTTGCACTGGCCGGGGGCCGAGATGTCGTCCTCTTCGCCTTCGACGGTTTTCACCGCGACGGTCGTGATCTTCGAGAAATCGACGTGCCGCCCGCCCACGGTAAAGACGTTGCGGGCGATCTCGCGGTTCTTGAAGACGCGCTCGACGGTGGAGAGATAGAATTCGGCCGTCATGTCCATCACGGCGAGGTATTCGTCGTAGAAGGTGTTGTGTTTGTCGCGATCCGAAGCCTCGCCCTTGGCCACGCGGAAGATCTGGTCGGAAAAGGCCTTGGTGTGGGTTGCGGCGTTCATCGACACGAAAGAGGCAAGCTGCAAGAGGCCCGGATAGACCAACCGGCCCACCCCATCGTATTTGAAGCCGACCCGCTGGATCATGGTCTGTTCAAGCTGGCCCATCGTCACCGTGCGGCCGAAATCGGTGACCTCGGTGTGATTGGCCTCGGGGTCGATCGGTCCGCCGATGAGGGTGAGCGAGCGCGGCTGCGCGGCCGGGTCTTCCTCGGCGAGATAGGCCGTGGCCGCGAGCGTTAGCGGCGCGGGCTGGCAAATGGCGATCACATGGGTGTCGGGGCCGAGGTGGCGCATGAACTCGACGAGGTAGAGCGTATAATCCTCAACGTCGAACTTGCCAGCACTCACCGGGATGTCGCGGGCGTTGTGCCAGTCGGTGACGTAGACATCGCAATCAGGCAGGAGGCTGATGACCGTTTTGCGCAGAAGCGTGGCGTAGTGGCCCGACATGGGCGCCACCAGCAGCACCCGCCGCTTGCGCGGCTTGCGGCCCGGCACGCGGAAATGGATGAGATCGCCAAAGGGCTTGCTGACCGCTGTCTCGATGCGAACCGTATGGTCCTTGCCGTCTTCGGTGGTGACCGCCCCGATGCCCCAGTCGGGCTTGGTGACCATCCGCTCGAAGCTGCGCTCGGTCACTTCGCCCCAGGCGCCCAGCCATTCGACCCAAGGATTGGCCGCAGACGCCATGCCCGGATAGGCCGCAAAAGCCCGTGCGGTCGCCCCAAGCCACTGGTTTGTGTTGCGCATGGTTTCCATCAGGTCGTAGGTCAACATATACTTCAAGGGAGGGCTCCTCGACGGGGGTGCGTTTGCTACATTGACTTTGCGGTTGCGGCACTCGAAATGCTGCAAGTGCGAAGTTAGGCGCAAGAAAATTATATTACAACTCGAGATTCAAATATGAATGAAGATAACCCTGCCGACCTTGGAAAGCTTGAAGCCAACATGGCCCGGCTCGAAGAGCTGAACGCCCGCCTCGTGGCGGCGCTCGGGCGCAAGAAGCTCCCGCGCGCCTCGCTCGAAGGGCCGGGGCAGGATCTCTACCTCAAGGCAGCCGCGGGCTATCTGGCCGAGATGATGCAGAACCCGGCCAAGATCCTCGAACATCAGGTGGGCTATTGGGGCAAGTCGCTGAAGCATTATCTCGAGGCGCAGCAGAAGCTGGCGGAAGGCAAGTTCGAAGCACCCGATGATACCGGCCCCAAGGACAAGCGCTTTGCCAGTCCCCTCTGGGACAGCAACCCCTACTTCAACTTTCTCAAGCAGCAATACCTGATGAACGCCGATGCGGTGCATGAGGCGGTGATGGATGTCGACGGGCTTGAGGATGACGACCGCAAGCGGCTCGATTTCTTCTCGCGGCAGATTGTCGATATGTTCAGCCCGACGAATTTCCTCGGCACCAACCCCGAGGCGCTGGAACGTGCCGCCGAGACTCACGGCCAGAGCCTTGTTGACGGGCTGGAAAACCTCGTGCGCGATCTCGAGGCGGGGGATGGCGATCTCGTGGTGTCGCTGGCCGACAAGGACGCGTTCAGGGTGGGCGAGAACCTTGGCACCACGCCGGGCGATGTTGTCTATCGCAACCGGATGATCGAACTCATCCAGTACAAGCCGACAACCAAACAGGTGCATGAGATCCCCGTGGTGATCTTTCCGCCGTGGATCAACAAGTTCTACATCCTCGATCTGAAGGCCCAGAATTCGCTCATCAAATGGATCGTCGATCAGGGCTATACGCTGTTCGTGGTCAGCTGGGTCAACCCGGACGCGAGCTATGCCGGGGTCGGGATGTCGGACTATGTGGAAGAGGGCTATCTCGCTGCTATCCGCGAGGCCAAGGCGATCTGCGGCACGAAAGAGATCAATGCCGTGGGCTATTGCATCGCCGGCACCACCCTGTCGCTCACGCTGGCGCTTCTCAAAAAGCGTAAAGATAAGTCGGTCCGCTCGGCGACCTTCTTCACCACGCTTTCCGATTTCGCCGAACAGGGCGAGGTCGGGGTTTTCCTGAGCGACGATTTCGTTGACGGGATCGAAGAGGAAGTGACCGAGAAGGGCGTTCTCGACAAATACTTCATGTCGCGCACCTTCTCTTTCCTGCG
>JAHEBR010000190.1:3289-4503 GCA_024642185.1 Marivivens sp.
CCGGGCACCTATGTGACTGCGATTCCAGAAAAATCTGATTAATTACTGCGCCGCGGCAAGTTTTTTGCTGCACTGCAGAAAAAACACTTGAAATGCTGCGCCGCAGCATTCATATTCGGGTCATGAGATTTCCAGCGGGCCCTCCCTCCCGCGACATGACCCGAAAGGTTACTCCAATGGCCAAGACCCAAGACTTCACCGCCGCCTACAAAGATTTCCTCGGCGCGATGCCCTTCGACACCAAAGCTGTCGAGAACATGTTCAAGAGCCAGTCGGCTCTCGCCGAGAAAATGTCGGCCGTCGCCATCGATGCCGCCCGCAAGTCGACCGATCTGTCGGCCAAGTGGACCGCTGAAACCCTCGGCAAGCTGCAGACCGTTTCGAAAGCCAAGGCCGAGCCGGCCGACTATGCCAAATCGGTCACCGATTTCGCCTCTGCTTCGGCTGAAACCGCTGCCGAGAACATGGCCGCTTTCGCTGAAATCGCCAAGAAGGTCCAGACCGAGACCCTCGAGCTTATGCTGAACGCTGGCAAGACCCTCTCGGAAGAAGTCACCGCCGCCGCCACCAAAGCGACCGCGGACGTTTCGGCCGCTGCCAAGAAGGCCGCCAACTAATCGAATACCCCGGTCTTTCCTCCCTTAGGCCGGATCTCTGAGGCGGGTTGCAGTGCAGCCCGCCTTTTTTCTTTGCGGCCCATCGCCGCGCCGGGATTACCCTCTTCACAGGCGTGCAAACGCGGCATAGGCTTGCTGCAATGCCGCACCAGTTCGGGAGGGACCCGTGGCCGACACCGATAAACCGCTTCTCATCAAGCGCTATGCCAGCCGTCGTCTCTATAACACCGAGACCAGCGACTACGTGACGCTCGAGGATATCGCCTTGTTCATCCGCGACGGCCGCGAGGTGCAGATCGTCGATCTGAAATCCGGCGACGACCTGACGCGCCAGTATCTCCTTCAGATCATTGCCGAACACGAGAGCAAGGGCGAAAGCGTCTTGCCGGTCGATGTGCTGACCGATCTTGTCCGCAGCTATACCACGCAGGCGAACTCGGTCGTGCCGCAATTCCTTGCCGCCTCGTTCGAAATGCTCCGCGAGGGGCAGTCGAAAGTCATGGAGAACATGGCCAAGGCCAACCCGATGGCGCGGATGCCCGGCTTTGAAGCGATGCAGGCGCAGCAGGAAGCCTTCTTCAAGGCGATGACCGGCGG
>JAHEBR010000191.1 GCA_024642185.1 Marivivens sp.
GACCACCCGCGGATGCGGCACCTGCACATGATCTTGCCCCTTGCGCGCGACCTCGCCCCTGGCGCGGACAATCTCGACACCCAGAGAAAACGGCCCGCGATCGAGCTTTTCGATCCGCACAAAGACGCGCAGGGCCTGTGGCTCGCGCAGGATGCGTTCGGCCACGCGGGCGGCGAGGGTTTCAAGAAGGTTGATCCGCTCTTCGCCCAACTCGGCCCCGATCGCCTCGGTCACCTTGTCGTAGGACAGGATGCGATCCACATCGTCGTCGATCTCGCCCGTCTGAGGCGCGACCTCGACGACCACGTTGAAGCGCACCCGCTGAAGATGCCCGCGCTCTTGCTGGAAGGCGCCGATCTCGACCTCGACGATATAGTCGCGCAGGGAAATTCGGTCGCAGGGCTGGGTCGCGCTGGCAGCGGCGCGTTCGGCCGGATGGGCGAAGGCGAGGCTGATGTCGTCGGTCATATCATGCCCCCGAACACTAGAGATTGTTCGCGCAATAGCGCCCTGCAACTCCAACGGCAACCAAAGATACAGATCAGTTCGAAGCAGTTCGTGTGGGTTCGCGATAGAACAGGTGCGAACCGATGGAGGCCGTCTGAGCGAAACGGTTGGCCCAGGAAGGGCTGACAAACGTCGCGTGGTAGTAGGTCGCTCCGCGGGTTAGATCGCTCGGCATCCCGTCGATCAGAAGCCGGGCGATGCGTCCGGCCACATCCCAAGATTGCGGCTCATGCACAGCCTCAAGCTTGCCGTCACATGTATAGGAGAATTGGCAGGCAAAACGTTGCCCTGTTCCCTGATTGACGACTTTGCAGATGCTGGTGGGGAAAGAGCTGCTCTCGACCCGGTTGAGGATCACTTCGCCAACCGCGAACATCCCCTCGATCGTTTCACCGCGCGCCTCGAAATAGAGCGCCTCGGTCAGGCATTCCCACTGATCGTCACCCTGAGGGGCGGGTTGTTGGGCAAGGAATTCGGCGGTGTAGTGTTCGCTGTTCTTTTCCTGTCGATCCTGAGCTTTGTTGGGCGGCGCCGTAAGCATCGCCAGATGGGAGGATGACAAAACGTCAAGCGCTTGGCGCTCTTGGCCAAGCAGGGCCCCAAGACGGCTGGCAAGAAGCTCTTCGGAGGAGGCTGCCACAGCCCCAAACACAAATATGCCGGCCGCACAGACAGCGGCCCGGATCATACGATGTCCGAGCGACAGGATCATTTCCCCAACCCAGGTTCCACGCGGTCAGCCCCACGCAGGCCGGCATTGCTTATGGCGAAAAAGTGGCAACGTCCACCTCAAAGCGCGAGTTTCCCCCCGCTTTTGCCTCAACTGGCCATATATATGGTTTTGGACGGGGTCAAATTACCACGGCTAGTGGGCCAGTTTGTCCGCAATTGCGAGCTGGGCGGCGGAAAGCCGCGCAACCGGAACCCGGAACGGCGAGCAGGAGACATAGTCGAAGCCCTGCTTTCGGCAGAAATCAATGGCCGACCGGCTGCCTCCATGTTCGCCACAAATCGACAAGACGACATCCGGTCGGCCACTGCGGCCGCGTTCCGCGCCGATCGAAAGAAGCTCGCCCACCCCCTCGGCATCGAGGGTGTGGAAGGGGTCTTCCTCATAGACATGCGCCTGCACATAGGCCGACATGAACCGCCCCGCGTCGTCGCGCGAAAGGCCATAGGTCATCTGCGTCAGGTCGTTGGTGCCGAAAGACAGGAAGGCCGCGTGCTGGGCGATATCGGCGGCCCGAAGGGCGGCGCGCGGGGTTTCGACCATCACGCCCAAGCGATAGTTGAAATCGGCGCCGGTCTCGCCTTTCACGGCGGCAGCTACCGCATCGATCCGCGTCTTGACGATCTCGACCTCGCGCATGGCCGAAACCAGCGGGATCATGATCTCGGGCACCACCGGATCGCCCTTGCGGCTGGCGGCGACCGCCGCCTCAAAGATCGCGCGGGCCTGCATATCGTAGATCTCGGGATAGGTCAGACCGAGGCGCACGCCGCGCATCCCCAGCATCGGGTTGTATTCCGACAGCGCCTCGACCCGCGCCGCGACATCCGAGAGCGGCAGGTCAAGCTGCTCGGCCAGATCGCGCATCCCGGTCTTTTCGGTCGGCAGGAATTCATGGAGTGGCGGGTCGAACAAGCGGATGCAGACCGGCTGGCCCTGCATGATCTTGAAGAGCTCGACGAAATCGGCCCGCTGCATCGGCAAAAGACGGTCGAGCACGGCGCGGCGATCGCTGGCGGAGCCTGCGAAAATCATCTCGCGCATCACACCGAGGCGGTCGCCCTCAAAGAACATATGCTCGGTGCGGCACAGGCCGATGCCCTGCGCTGCGAAGTTGCGGGCGGTCTGGGCGTCGGCGGGCGTATCGGCATTGGCGCGCACGCCGATATCGCGAAACTCGTCGGCCCATGTCAGGAGCGTCTGGAAGGCGCTGTCGAGCGCGGCTTCGAGCATCGGCGGCTCACCGGCCAAGACCTCGCCTGTGGTGCCGTCGATGGTGATGACATCGCCCTCGGCATAGCGCTTGCCGTTCGGCCCAAAGAGGATCTTCTTCTTGCGGTCGATGGTCAGATCAGAGGCGCCCACCACGCATGGCAGGCCAAGGCCGCGGCCGATCACGGCGGCGTGGCTGGTGATGCCGCCCCGCACGGTCAGAACCGCTTGGGCGACGTGCATCCCGCGGATATCCTCGGGGCTGGTTTCCCAGCGGACAAGCACGCAAGGCTCGCTGCGGGCGGCGCTGGCTGTGGCGTCGTCGGCGGTGAATACGATCTTGCCCGAGGCCGCGCCGGGGCTGGCGGCGATGCCTTTGACGATGAAATCACGCGGGGCAGACGGATCCACCTGCCGGTGCAGAAGCTCGGATAGCGCAGTCGGCTCAACCCGCAGGATCGCCTCTTCGCGCGGGATGATCCCGTCTTCGGCCAGCGCCACGGCAATCCGCACCGCCGCGCGGCTTGACCGCTGGACGCGCACGGCGTCAAGGATCGCGAGCCTGCCGTTTTCGATGGCAAACTCGATCTGCATTTCCTCGCGCAACTTGGCGCGACACAGATCGCCATAGCGCACGAGGCTTTGGAAAACCTCCGGTAGCGCCTCTTCCACCGAAAGCCCGCGCGGATCGCGCATCAGATAAAGCGCGCCATCGCCGTCGGTCAGCGCCTCGCGCCCCTGACTTTGCGCCAGATAGCGGCCCTTGAGCGTCCGCTCGCCGGTGGTGGGATCGACGAACTCGATCACCCCCGAGCCGCATTCGCCCTTGCCCACGCCGAGCGCCATCGCCTGCACCACAAGGCCAAGGCCCGCATCGGCCGGCGCACCCTTGGCCTGCCGCAAGAGGCGGGCGGTGGTGCCGTCCCACGCGCGGGCCATCGAGCGCAAGACCTCGGTCAGCTGCTCTTTGGGGTCTTGCGGGAAGGGTTCTTCCATTTCGTATTCGTAAGCGTCGAGCGCCGACTGAAGCGCCTGCGGCGAGGGGCGGCCGGGCAAGTCAAAGGAATCCGGATCAAGCCGCGAGACATGAACGGCGTAGCACTGGATGAAGCGCAGATAGAGAGCGGTCGCCGCCTCGGCGCCGATCTCGCCCGACATACGCGCGTGGCGTTCGTCGTTCATGCCGATATTCAGGATCGCACCCGGCCCGCCCCAGTCGGGGTCTTGGCTGGAAGGGCGCACGGAAAGGAGCGGATCGTCGCCAAAGGGCGCCATCACCTTGGCCATATCCGGAAGCTGCCCTTGGGCAATGGCCCGCACCGCTGCGAAAGACAAAGCCACCGTGATCGGCACCGGCATCTCGAGGCGAACGAGCCGCTGCAAGCACTTCGCGCGGCCACCATGCACCGAAGGCGACATCGGCGCCTCGGGCGTGATCAGCGTGACCGGCGGATAGGTGATCTCTTTCTGCACTGCGGCGTTCTCCTGCTGCCCGCACTTTAGGCGCATTGCGATTCGCAGCAAGGAAAACCTTTGGTTTTACTGGCCTTCGATGCGGTTGAGGTCAGCCACCGAAAGACAGATGCTGCGGATGCGAGATAGAAGGTTGAGCCGGTTGCGGCGCACCACCTGATTGTCCGAGTTCACCTGAACGGCGGTGAAGAAGGCATCAATCGGCGCACGAAGCGCGGCCATCGCCGCCATCGCCGCGCCGAAATCCTCGGCCTTCATCGCCGGGGCAATCGCGGCCTCGGCCTTGTCGAGGGCCGCAAAAAGCGCCTTTTCCTCGTCGCCCTCGGCGAATTTCACATCCGCGCCATAGGAATATTCGACCCCGTCCTTCTCTTCGGCCTGCGTCAGGATGTTGTTGGCGCGCTTGTAGCCTTGGATCAGGTTCTCGCCATCCTCGGTCCCCATGAATGCCGAAAGCGCGCGGGCGCGTTTGACCAGAAGCGTCAGATCATCGCTGCCCGGCATGGCAAGGCAGGCGTCGATCACATCGTGGCG
>JAHEBR010000024.1 GCA_024642185.1 Marivivens sp.
GTTGCGGCCATCATCTACACCGACATCCTGCGCGACGGCGCGATGAAGGGCCCCAATATCGAGGCGACCGAAGCCTTGGCCCGCGCCGTCTCGATCCCGGTGATCGCCTCCGGCGGTGTCTCGTCTCTGGCCGACCTCATCGCCCTGCGGGATACCGGCGTCATTTCCGGTGCCATCTCTGGCCGCGCCCTCTATGATGGGGCGATTGATCTTGCAGCGGCGCTCAAGGCGCTGAAGGGCTAGGCTAGCCCCACGGCGCGGGGTCTTCCACCGTCACCTGGCCGAAGACATTCTCCCGATGCCAGCGCAGGTTTGCCGGATGAGGCCAGTCTTGCTGTCTTTCCGGAAGGCGCAATTTGCCATCGGGAACTATTAGTCGGTCAATGACGTCTGTGGGAACCTTGTTACGAGAAACCAAGATCGACAAATCGTCAGCCACGGACAACAGGCCCCTGTCGAACATCCAGTGCAAAGTGCCGGAAAGTGCGAGCCCGTTTCGAACCGCGTCGCTCCCCTGGCTTTCTACTGGTCGAATATGGGCCGCTTGAACTTCAGGGCGTCCACCACCGTTGCGAAGCCGCAAACCCGATATCGCACAGCGATAGTCATAGGCGTCCCGGACCTTTCGTCTGAAGGCAACGTCTCGATAGGGTCGGCTGGTCAACCTTTCTATGACAGGGCGTTCAAAAGGCGCGACCTCTTCGCCCAGATCATGGGGCGCCGCTTGATATCTCTGTTCCTCTTGCCGCTCTAAGTCGATTGGGAGACCTTTCCCAACAATTGCCGCAAATTCGGCATTTGGCAGCCTTCGAACCGCAAGCTGCTGTGCACCGCCCTTGGCTGGGCTGCCGTCAGGGGCTGTCAGAGAGGCCTCAAATGGTCGGCCGTCATTCAACCGAGGGACTTCGTGATCGAATGGCAGGTAGGAGCCCGGCTCAATCAGAGCAAGGTACCGACCGTCCATGCCTGGCTTCGGAATCACTTCCCTGATCTTCGCAGCCGCAAAATAGCCCCGTGGGCCAGCCTTGACCGGCTCGTAGTAGATCGCCCAGTCACCCACCCCTTCGAGGGCGGCTGCCAGGTAGTTCTTTGGGAAGTCGTAGACAACGTCTGGCTCATCCTCGTATATCGAGTCCGCCTTGTGCAGAAGAACCAATTTTGTCATGCAACCAGGAAATCCGGAACCATCGCAATATCAAGCCAAATTTGAAGGCTATCCAAGCTGCGGTATTGTGGTTCCTTGCACTTATCCCTTTTCAACCTGTAGAAGCCCCTCACCATGCTCAAGACCCGCATCATCCCCTGCCTCGACGTGGCCGACGGCCGTGTGGTCAAGGGCGTCAACTTCGTCGATCTCGTGGATGCAGGCGATCCGGTCGAAGCCGCCAAGGCCTATGACGCGGCGGGGGCGGACGAGCTGTGTTTCCTCGACATCCACGCCACCCACGAAAACCGCGGCACGATGTTTGATCTCGTGACCCGCACCGCCGAGGCCTGTTTCATGCCGCTCACCGTGGGCGGCGGCGTGCGCACCCATCACGACGTGCGCAACCTCCTCCTCGCGGGCGCAGACAAGGTCTCGTTCAACTCCGCCGCCGTGGCCGATCCCAACGTCCTGACCGAGGCGGCCGAGCGTTTCGGCTCGCAATGCATCGTCTGCGCGATTGACGCCAAGACGGTCGAACCGGGCCGCTGGGAAATTTTCACCCACGGCGGCCGCAAACCCACCGGCATCGACGCCGTGGAATTCGCCATCACCGCCGCCCGGAAGGGCGCGGGCGAGATTCTCCTGACCTCGATGGACCGCGACGGCACCAAGGCGGGCTTCAACCTCCCCCTCACCCGCGCCAT
This sequence comes from Marivivens sp., assembly GCA_024642185.1. Taxonomy (GTDB): domain Bacteria; phylum Pseudomonadota; class Alphaproteobacteria; order Rhodobacterales; family Rhodobacteraceae; genus RFZI01. Next base: position 1,852 of record JAHEBR010000024.1, read on the forward strand.
CGCCGATGCGGTGAATATTCCGGTGATCGCCTCGGGCGGCGTCGGCACGCTCGACCACCTCGTGGAAGGCGTCACCCAGGGCCATGCCTCAGCGGTTCTTGCCGCCTCGATTTTCCACTTCGGAACCTATACAATCACTGAGGCCAAGGCCCATATGGCCGCCGCCGGCATACCGATGAGGCTCTGATGTCGCTTGAAAAACTCAGCCAGACCATCGCCGCCCGCAAAGGCGCCGATCCCTCCACCAGCTGGACCGCCAAGCTCCTCGCCGCCGGCCCCGAAAAATGCGCCGAAAAGTTTGGCGAAGAGGCGGTCGAGGCGATCATCGAGGCGGTCAAAGGCGACAAGGCCCGCCTCACCTCCGAGGCCGCCGACGCGCTCTACCACCTCCTCGTCATGTGCGCCGCCCGCGACGTGTCGCTCGCCGACATCGAAGCCGAACTCGCCCGCCGCGAGGCGCAATCAGGCATCGCCGAAAAAGCCTCTCGGTCCTAGGTTCTTTTGGCCTAGTTTCTTTTGGCCCTAAATACTCCGGGGTCCGGGGCAGAGCCCCGGCCTACGCCGCCGTTCTGAGCGACCGGTCACAGCTTCGAGCTGATGATCCCTGTGTTGAAGCCACCCATCCGCAATTCGCCAAATAGCCGCTGATACTCGATCTTGGGGCAGCGGTTCTCGACAACGCGCACGCCCCGCGCCTCGGCCATTGCCCGCGCTTCGGCGCTTTCAACCCCGATCTGCATCCAGACCGCCTTGAGGTTGGGCCACCTCTCAAGCGCCTCTTCGACAATGGCCGGAACAGCCTCGGACCGCCGGAAGATGTCCACCATATCGACCTCGTCCGTAACGGACGCCAGATCGGGATAGACCGTCTCACCAAAAAGCTCCTGACCAGCAAGCCCGGGGTTGATCGGGATCACCCGATAGCCTTTGAGACCCAGATAACGGGCAACGAAATAGGACGGTCGCACGGGGTTAGCGGAAATCCCGACCACGGCCACAGTTTTCACATCGTTCAACAAGTTGCGCAAGAAGACGTCAGAATAGCTCATAACCCTCAGTAACCTGCATCATGACAACAAAAAAGCGCCCGGAGAGAGCCCGGGCGCAAGTGTGGAACGAGGGACAGAAGCAAACCCGCGGGTGTTCCGACGTCGCGGGGCTGATTCAGAAGATAGGGCTTCCGCAATCACTCCCAAGACCCTCTCAAACAATCGTGAACAACTCATCACCAAGCCGCGATCAGCCGCGCGCGGCATAAAGCGCCACCGCCGCCGCATTCGAGACATTGAGCGAACCAAACCCGCCCGCCGCCTCGATCCGAACCAGCGCATCGCACGTGTCCCGGCTCTTGTCGCGCAGGCCCGGCCCCTCGGCCCCCATAACAAGCGCCACCGGACGGTTACGCTTGCCTTCGACCGCGTCTTCGATGGTCAACTCCGCCTCTCCATCAAGGCCGAGCACCAGATAGCCAAGCTTCTTCAGCTCTTCCATCGCCTCGGCGAGGTTGCGGATCCTGAGATAGGGCTGCCGCTCGAGCGCGCCGCTTGCCGTCTTCGCCAAGGCGCCGGTCTCGGGGGCCGAATGGCGCTGCACCCCGACCACCGCCCGCGCGCCGAACACCTCCGCCGAACGCAGGATCGCCCCCACGTTATGCGGGTCGGTCACCCGATCGAGCAAAACGATGCGCGGCGGCATCGGCCCCTCGCCCAGCGCCACATCCTCAAGGCTCCCCCAATTGAGGGGCTTCACCTCAAGCGCCGCCCCCTGATGCACCGATTCCGCGCTGATCGGGGCCGCGAATTTGCGGGGATCGGAAATCTCGGGCTCCATGCCGCTTGCAGCAATCGCGTCGGCCAGCTTGGCCTCGGCGTTCTTGGTCACCACAAGCCGCAGCCGTTCGCGCCGCGGGTTCATCAGAGCATCGCGCACCGCATGAAGGCCAAAAAGCCAAACGGTCTCGGCCGCCGCCGCCCGCTTGGCCTGTTCCTTTTCAATGACCCACTTGGGCTTCTGCATGGCACTCTCCTAAGGCTTGTCCCTCAATGGCTCCGCCACGGCCCCGAGGCAAGCGCGATCTGGCGTCAGAGCGGCGGGATTTTCCTGTTGACGCCCCCCGCCGCGCATCATATTCAGCCCCTCGCAAACGGGCCCACGGGCCGGTTTCGGGCGACGAGCTGCAAGGTGCGGCAGCGGACTGTAACTCCGCCGGGGAGACCCACGCCTGGTTCGATTCCAGGGTCGCCCACCATTCCCCCTCCCTTCCGTGACATACTGCCCCAGAAATCGCGCCCCAGAAATTGGGATTGCGATTGCGCGTCTCGTGCCGTCTTCTTCTCCTGACTATCAGGGAGGACAGAATGCTCGAAAAACGCCACTGGGTTCCGGCCGCAAGCGAAGCGCGGGTGATGGAGATCGCCGCGCGCACGGCCAAGGCCTCGCCCGCCGAGAATGCCGCGCGGATCGAGGCTTTGGCGGCCGAGAACCGCGAGATCCACGAGCGCGAGTGTTTCAACCTCAACCCCGCCACCAACGTGATGAACCCCCGCGCCGAGGCGCTTTTGGCCTCGGGGATCGGCTCGCGCCCCTCGCTCGGCTATCCGGGCGACAAATACGAGATGGGGCTCGAGGCGATCGAAGAGATCGAGGTAATCTGCGCCGAGCTCTGCGCCGAGGTCTTTGACGCGAAATACGCCGAGATCCGGGTGCCCTCGGGGGCCATCGCCAATCTCTACGGCTTCATGGCCACCTGTCTCAAGGACGACAAAATCATCGCCCCGCCGCCCCGCATCGGCGGCCATGTGACCCATCATATCGAGGGCTGCGCCGGGCTTTTCGGCCTCCAGACCATCAACGCCCCCGTCGATGAGGACGGCTATACAATCGACGTCGACGCCCTGCGCAAACTCGCCCGCGCGGCGCGGCCCAAGCTCATTACCATCGGCGCAAGCCTCAACCTTTTCGAGCATCCGGTGCGCGAGGTCCGGTCCATTGCCGACGAGGTGGGCGCGCTCGTGCTCTTCGACGCCGCGCATCAGTGCGGGATCATTGCCGGCAAGGCCTGGGCCAATCCCCTGTCCGAAGGCGCGCATCTGATGACGATGAGCACCTACAAGAGCCTCGGCGGCCCCGCAGGCGGCCTCATCGTCACCAACGACGCCGAGATCGCCCGCCGGCTCGATGCCATCGCCTTCCCCGGTATGACCGCGAATTTCGACGCGGCCAAGAGCGCGGCGCTCGCGATGACCATGACCGACTGGCTGACCCACGGCGCGGCCTACGCGGGTGAGATGATCGCCACCGCCCGCGCCTTTGCCTTGGCCCTCGATGCGGCGGGCATCCCCGTCTATGGCAAGGAACAGGGCTTTACCCGCTCGCACCAGTTCGCGGTCGAGGCCGCGCCCTTCGGCGGCGGTCAGACCGCTTCGAAGAAGCTGCGCAAGGCGGGGTTCCTCGCCTGTGGCATCGGCCTGCCCATCGCGCCGGTCGAGGGCGACCTCAACGGCCTTCGGATCGGCACGCCCGAGTTGGTCCGCTGGGGCGTGACGCGCGAGAATGTGGGCGAGATTGCCGCCCTCGTGGCCCGCGCGCTGACGACGAACGATCCCGAAAGCCTCGCCGCCGAGACCCGCGCCCTGCGCGCCCGCTATCAGGATTTGCACTTCGTCACCCTCTGAACGGCTTTTGCCTGAGGCACACTGCCCCTATAGTCGGCCAAAACATCGGGCAGGCCATGGCAGCGAAGACCAAAAAACCGAAACCTTTCAATATCCTCTGCATCGGGCAAGGGGGGCGGCTGCAATACGAGGCGCTGATCCTTGCGGCCTCGCTGCGGGCCTCGTCGCCCGATTTCGCCGGACGCCTGATCGTGGCCGAGCCGCAGCCGGGGCCGCTCTGGCCCGACGATCCGCGCATGGACCAGCCGGTGAAGGACTATCTCGCGGGGCTGGGGGCCGAGGTCGTCCCCTTTGAGAGCCGCCATTTCGGCGCGGCCTACCCCTACGGCAACAAGATCGAAGGGCTGGCTGCACTGCCCGAAGGCGCGCCGTTCCTGTTTCTCGATACAGATACACTGATTACCGGCGATCTGGCTGCGATCCCTTTCGATTTCGCCCGCCCCGCCGCCTCGATGCGCCGCGAGGGGACTTGGCCGGTCGAAGACCTTTACTGGCCCGGCTATGCCGCCATCTGGAAATCGCTCTACGACCGCTTCGGCCTCGACTTCGAGACCTCGCTCGATCTGAGCCAACCCGACGAATACTGGGCCCGCTATCTCTATTTCAACGCCGGCTGGTTCTATGGGGCCGATCCCCACGCCTTCGGCGAGCGCTTCCTCGAATACGCCCTCTCCATCCGCAACGATCCGCCCGAAGCGATGGCGCTGCAACCGCTCGACCCGTGGCTCGATCAGGTGGCCCTGCCGCTCGTCATCCATTCCTTCGGCGGCGGCAGGCCGGGGCCGGAGCTTGACGGGCTCGACGGCGATGTGACCTGCCACTACCGCCTCCTCCCGCTCCTTTATGCGCGGGAGAGCGACCGGGTGGTCGAGGTGCTCGAGGCCGTCACCGCCCCCAACCCGATCAAGAAGCTCCTCAAAGCCTATGAGCCTGCCAAACGGATGATTTTCCAAGGCCGTGGCCGGAAAGCGCGCGCGCTCTTCGACCAGAACGACCTGCCGCGACGTGAGCAGAAGATCCGCAACAAGCTGAAATCCGAGGGGTTCTGGATGCGGTAGGACGGGTTTCTCATACCTCGCCCTTCCCGCGCGCAATTGTCCCGATAGCGGGTGAAGTTCAGCAATCTCGTCCTTTTTCGTGCCCAATCACTTCTGGCCGTTGAGGGGCGATAGGGTTTCGTTCTAGGCTCGCCCCGATCCATATCTTCAGGGAGTTTCCAATGACCCAAGGCCCCACCTACGGCTTCGATACGCTTCAGATCCACGCAGGCGCCCGCCCCGATCCGGCCACCGGCGCGCGGCAGGTGCCGATTTATCAGACCACCGCCTATGTTTTCCGCGACGCAGACCATGCGGCGGCGCTCTTCAACCTGCAGGAAGTGGGCTACATCTACTCGCGCCTGACAAACCCGACCGTCGCCGCGCTTCAGGAGCGGATCGCCACGCTCGAGGGCGGCGCGGGCGCTGTCTGCTGCTCGTCGGGACACGCGGCGCAGATCATGGCGCTCTTCCCCCTGATGGGGCCGGGCCTCAATATCGTCGCCTCCTCGCGCCTCTATGGCGGCACGATCACCCAGTTCAGCCAGACCATCAAACGCTTCGGCTGGTCGGCCAAATTCGTCGATTTCGACGATCTGGCGGCGGTCAAGGCGGCGATCGACGACAACACCCGCGCGGTCTTTTGCGAGTCGATCGCCAATCCCGGCGGCTATATCACCGACCTCGACGCCATCGCCAAGGTGGCCGATGCGGCGGGCATCCCGCTCATCGTCGACAACACCTCGGCCACGCCCTACCTTTGCCGCCCCATCGAACACGGCGCGACGCTGGTGGTGCATTCGACCACCAAATACCTCACCGGCAATGGCACGGTGACGGGGGGCTGCATCGTCGATTCGGGGAAATTCAACTGGTCGGCCTCCGACAAGTTCCCCTCACTCAGCGCTCCCGAGCCCGCCTACCACGGCCTGCGCTTTCACGAGACCTTCGGCAGCCTCGCCTTCACCTTCCACTCCATCGCCATCGGCCTGCGCGATCTGGGCATGACGATGAATCCGCAAGCGGCGCATTACACGCTGATGGGCATCGAGACCCTCTCCCTGCGGATGGAAAAGCACGTCGCCAATGCCAAACGGGTTGCCGAATGGCTCGAGAACGATCCGAGGGTGGATTATGTGACCTATGCGGGCCTCAAGTCCTCGCCCTATCACAAGCGGATCGGCAACATCTGCCCCAAAGGCGCGGGCGCGCTGTTCACCTTCGCGGTGAAGGGCGGCTACAAGGCCTGTGTGAAGCTTGTCGATAGCCTCGAGATATTCAGCCATGTCGCCAACCTTGGCGATGCGCGCTCGCTCATCATCCACTCGGCCTCGACCACGCACCGGCAGCTGACGGTCGAACAGCAAAGGGCCGCCGGAGCCGCCCCCGAGGTGGTGCGGTTGTCGATCGGCATCGAGGATGCCGACGACCTGATCGCCGATCTCGATCAGGCGCTGGCCAAGGCCACAGCCTGAGGCATAAAACAGGAACGCCGGGGTTTGACCCGGCGTTTTTCTTTATCAATCAGCGATCTGGTAGACGAGGCTCACGCTGGCGGAGAAGCTGATTTCGCCCGGTGCGACAGGCACCGGCGCCATATCGGCCTTCATGTCCATCGCCATGGTGGCGATTTCCATCCGGTAGGAGGGGCTGCCCATCTCGGTAAGCTGCAAGAGCGGCCCAAGGCCCACCCCTGCGGCATCCGCCAGAAACCCGGCCTTGCGCCGCGCCTCAGCCACGGCCAGACGCCGCGCCTCATCGAGCGCTCCGGTTTCGTCTTTCAGGCCAAAGCTTACCCCGTCGATCCGGTTCGCACCTGCCTCGACGGCCCCTGCCAAGACCTCGCCGACGATATTGATATCCTGCAATCTCAGCCGGATTGTCGTCTCAGCGCTGTAGCCAACAATGATCCGATAATCGATCTGCCCGTTCGAGTTGCGCCCATAGCGAGGATTGAGACGGATGGCTTCGGTCTGGACGTCGCCGGCCTCAATTCCCTGCGCGGAGACAAAATCGAGAATGGCCTGCATCGTGCGACCCGCCTCGTCGAGGGCGTCGCGGCCTGACTTTGCCTCGGCAGTCACACCCAGAATCAGGCGCGCCATATCAGGCGGCAGGGTCACTTCACCTTCGGCACTGACCGAGATCGTGCGTGGGCTCTCCTGCGCCTGCGCGACAAAGGGCAGACCGGCCAGAACCAGAAAAATCAGAAAGTGGGCCAAGCGATTCATTAGAAACCTCTGTCGAATGAAAATCTGAGCGGAAGATGCTCCAACCACTGCAAGCCGTCATCCAATTTCCGCCGAAAACGCCGAATGGGCGGGAAGTTGCTGTAGCCGAGGCGAGCCCGCGCCGATACATTCCTCACCTGAAGCAACAATGCTAATCGAGCCCAATGAAACCGAATTTTGCCCTTTCGCTCTCGTTTGACGGGATCCGCCTTCTGCACCGTGTAACGGGAGGCTGGCACCTTGTCGGCGAGGCCGCCTTTGACGCCGAAGATCTTGCCGGAGAGCTGACCATGCTGCGCCGCACAGCACAGGCGCTCGATTCTTCGGGCCTGCGCAGCAAGATCCTGATCCCGAACGATCAGATCAAATACCTCGTGCTTGATAATCCAAGGGCCACTGACGACGACATACAGGCGGCCCTCGATGGGACAACGCCCTATTCGTTGGGCGAGTTGGTGATCGACTCAAGCCGTGACGACAAGTCGACCTATGTGGCCGCTGTTGCCCGTGAGACCTTGGACGAAGCGCTCGACTTTGCCCGCCAGCACCGGTTTCAGCCAACCTCCTTCGCCGCTGTGCCAGAGGCGGGAAGTTTCTTGGGCGAGGTCTTTTTCGGTGCGGCTGATCCACAATTGCCGGTCGAGCGCGATAGCGAACCGGTGACGGTGATCGGGACAGCCAAAACCCCGTCGGCTACGCAGCTCGCTGAAGACGTGGAGCCCGAAATCGTTGCCGAAGACGACGATGAACTGATGGCCGACGACGAGGGTGAGGACGAGGGTGAGGACGAGGGCGACGGTTCTGTTCAAGAGGCGCCATCCGAACCCGAGACCGAAGCGCTCGCGGACACCGAGGACGACGAGGCCGAACCGGAAGACGAACCCGCGAAAGAGATCGACGGGATTGGGGATCAGACACCCATATTCGCCAGCCGTGCAAAACCCTTGCGCATCGATGTCGATGTGCCTCCGACAACAAGGTCCGCACCGGCAGCCCCGCTGCGCGAGGTTGAAGGCGAACCGGTTTTTGCAAGCCGCGGACGGCAAGAGCCGCCTCCACTCGGCAAACCGGATGGCAAGAAGGCGGGCAATATGCCGCCCCTGCCGAGCGCACTACAGGTCGCGAGCGCATCGCTTGATCCGGCAGAGGAATTCGACGACGAGGCCATCGACCTCAAAGATCAGGTCAAAGGCGGCAAGCCCGAACTGCGATCGATTCTTTCTGCGGGTGCGGCGGAGGTCGGAGGCGACAATGCGAAATCCTCGGCACGTCGGAGCCCGCTTTCCAAGGTTGCCGAACCACACTCTGAAAAGGCAGATCAGCCCGCGAAAGGCGGAAACTCGGGCGGCTATCTCTGGCTGATCCTAACGGCAATCCTGCTGGTCTTTCTTGCCGCGGTCGGCATCTGGGCCTCAGTCACCGACACCTCGCTCTCGCGTCTGATCTTTGGTCCCGAAGACGCTGTGATCGACGTTGCTGCCGGCGATCCTGCCATTGACGCGCCGGAAACCGAAACGCCCACCGTTAACGAGGAAGAGCTGTCCGATTTGGCGGATTTGGCCGATTTGCCACCGGACGAGGTCCCACCTGACGAGTCATCCGCCGAAGACATCGCGGCCGCATCCGAGACCACCGACACCGGCACAGCCGAGGCTGTGTCGCTGCCGGTGGTTTCGTCGCCGACCGTCCTGAGCCCGGCCGAAGCGGAACGCATCTATGCGTCCACAGGCGTCTGGCTGCGCGCGCCCCGCCTGCCGCTGACGCCGCGAACGGAATCGTCTGACAGGATCTTCCTTGCGGCGATCGATCCCGCGATCGGTGGCGCGGACGCAATCGCCCTGCCCGACCTTTTGCGCTCGGGTCGCGATGCACCGCTCGAGGCGCAAGCTTTGCCACCCCCCCCCGGGACCGTCTATCAGCGTGATGCCGAGGGCTTTATCCTCGCCACGGCCGAAGGCACGCTTTTGCCCAGCGGCATTGTCGTGATCGCCGGAGCGCCTGCGGTTGTTCCACCTCAACGGCCGGTCTTTGAAACCGTGGAAGAGACAGGCCCCGATGCGCCAAGTGAAGAAGCTGTCGCCCTCGATGAGGCTGGCCCTGCTGATCCTGCCCTTGCAGGCAAACGTCCCAGGGTCCGCCCCGCAGCGCTGGCCGAAACAATCGAACGCGCTTCGCTCGGTGGGCGGACGCTCGACGAACTTTCCGGCATCCGGCCCAAATCCCGGCCCGAGAGCCTTGCCATTGCCGAAACGCCAGCTGATGCCATTGCCGAAGCTCTCGCCGCAGCGGCGGGCGATCCTTTTGCGGATGCGACAGAGCTGGCCGTTGCCTCTTCGGAACGACCACAAGCCCGTCCCCGCAATTTTGACAGGGTCGTTGCCGCCGCCAGCACCGCGCCAAAACCGGCCGCCGCCCCCGCAATCGTGCAAGGCTCAAGCGGACCGGTTCCACGATCGGTCGCTGAGGCGGCGACGGTGGACAATGCCTTGTCCCTCCGGGATCTTGCGCTGATCGGCCTCATAGGCCCCGCCAATGACCGGCGCGCCATGCTTCGCACGTCCTTTGGACGGATCCTTCTGGTGCGGGTGGGCGACGAGCTCGATGGCGGCCGCGTCACGTCGATTGGCGACAACGCGCTGACCTATACCAAACGCGGCCGGACCTATACGCTTGAAATGCCTGCTGGCTGAGCGTTTTTCTTCACGACTAGGCGATTTATCTCCGCCGCAAACCTATTCACACGAAGTCGAGTTGCGGAGCGCCTCCCCGCTTGCGAGAAGGGGATATGGAAAACTTCTTTCTTCAGGCCACAATCTTTCTCGGCGCCGCTCTGATCGCGGTGCCCCTGGCCGCGCGTCTGGGGCTTGGCTCGGTTCTGGGATATATCGCGGCGGGCATCGTCATCGGCCCGATCCTTGGCCTGACCGGCAACGATACCGCAGGCCTCCAGCATTTCGCCGAATTCGGCGTTGTTGTGATGCTGTTCCTGATCGGCCTTGAGCTTGAGCCGCGCACCCTTTGGGATATGCGCCACAAGCTTTTGGGGCTGGGCGGGCTTCAGATTGTCCTGACCACGGGCGTGATCATGGGCCTGACCTATATGATGAAGCAGCCCTGGGAAGAAGCGCTGGCGATCGGCCTGATCCTGTCGCTTTCATCAACCGCAATCGTGCTGCAATCGCTCACGGAAAAGGGCCTGATTCAGACTGCGGGTGGGCGCAATGTCTTTTCGGTCTTGCTCACCCAAGACATCGCAGTCATCCCGATGCTTGCTTTCCTCCCGCTTCTGGCGGTTTCGGGAAGGATAGTGCCGCACAAAGCCGTCGATGACCACGCCGCATCCGAGGCGCTTAGTCTCGTCTCCTATGCCGACCGCATCCCCGGCTGGGGCCTGACGCTGATCACTGTGGGTGCGATCTTCTTCATCATCTTCGCTGGCGTCTTCCTGACCCGCCCACTCTTCCGCTATATCCATCACGCCCGGCTGCGCGAGATGTATACGGCCTTCGCCCTTCTCATGGTTGTCTCTATCGCGGTCCTGATGGATTTTGTCGGTCTCTCGCCCGCTCTTGGCACGTTTCTCGCAGGCGTTGTGCTGGCCAACTCTGAATTCCGCCACGAGCTCGAAAGCGACCTCGAGCCCTTCAAGGGGCTGCTCCTTGGGCTTTTCTTCATCACCGTGGGCGCGGGCTTCGATTTTCAGGGATTCTTTGGCGATCCGTTCCGCATCCTCGCCCTTACCCTGCTTTTGATCGGGGTAAAGATCGGGGTTCTCTATGTGCTCGCGCGCATGTGGAAGCTCAAACCCCACGACCGCTGGCTCTTTACCCTCGGCCTCGGTCAGGCCGGCGAATTTGGCTTTGTCCTTGTCTCCTTTGCCGCGGCCACGGGCGTTTTGGGCGTGGCGCTCGGGCAGAAACTTGTGCTGATCATCGCCTTGTCGATGCTGATCACGCCGCTTCTCTTCATCCTTTATGAGAACCGGACAAGATGGCTCAAAACCGAACCCGAACAGGAACAGGAACCCGACGAGATTGACGAAACAGGTTCGGTCATCATCGCAGGGGTTGGTCGTTTCGGGCAGAACGTGAATGCCCTTGTGCGCAGCGTCGGCCTGAAATCGGTTGTTCTCGACAATGATATGGCCGTGGTTCAGACGATGCGGGCGTTCGGTCACAAAGGCTATTTCGGAGATCCAACCCGCCCCGAGCTTCTCAAGGCAGCCGGCATCGACAGCGCCAAGGTCTTGGTGATTGCGGTCGACGACCCCAAGGCCACTGTCAAGCTTGTCAAATACGCGCGAAAGCTGCGCCCCGACCTTCACATAATCGCGCGGGCACGGGACGACGTGAGTGTCTACGAACTCTATGTGGCGGGGGCCGACGATATCGTCCGCGAGATGTTCGACAGCTCGCTCCGTGCGGGCCGCTATGTGCTCGAAAACCTCGGCTTCTCGGAATACGAGGCGGCCGAGGCGGAGGATGAGTTCTACCACCACGACCGGGCGGCGCTCAAGGAACTGGCCGCGCTGTGGAAACCCGGCGTTCCCATCGAGAAGAACGCCGAATACAGCGCGCGGGTGAAAGAGCTTTATACCGAGCTGGAAGCCGCTCTGGAGGCGCGTCAGCAGAGATCGAAAGAGGCGGCACGGGCCGCCCCCGACGATAAGACCGAAGCCTAGCCTTCCGAGACACCCGCCTCGGCGAAGGTCGCCATGCCGGAAAGGCAGGCAACCGCGCCTTTGAGGACGCCAATCGCCAGCGCCGCGCCGGAGCCTTCGCCAAGACGGAGGCCGAGTTGCAGGAGCGGTGCCTTACCGAGCGCGTCCAAGAGGCGCGCGTGCGCACCCTCGGCCGACTGGTGGCCCGCGACCGCATGGTCAAGCGCACCCGCTTGGGCCTTGGCAAGTGCGGCCGCAGCGGCCGAGCAGATGAACCCGTCAAGGATCACCGGAATCCGGTGCGCCCGCGCCGCGGCAATCGCGCCCGCCATGGCGGCCAGCTCGCGTCCGCCCAGACGGCGCAGCACTTCCAGCGGATCGGACAGGGCGGCATTGTGCAGCGCCAGCCCCTCGTCGATCACCTTGGCCTTTCGGGCAAGGCCCGCGTCGTCAACGCCGGTGCCGCGCCCGGCCCAGTCTGCGCCAGCGCCGCCGAAAAGAGCAGCCGCCATCGCCGCCGCCGAGGTGGTGTTGCCGATGCCCATCTCGCCCGTCACCAAGAGGTCGGCTTTCGGATCGACGGAGCTCCAGCCGGTGGCAAGGGCCGCCACGCACTCGGCCTCGGTCATCGCGGCATCTGCCGTGAAATCCTGCGTCGGGGTGTCGAGGTCGAGGGCATAGACGTCCATCTTCGCGCCAAAGGCCTTGGACAGCTGGTTGATCGCCGCCCCGCCCGCCTTGAAATTCGCCACCATCTGCACGGTGACTTCCGCCGGAAAGGCCGAGACACCACGGGCGCAGACGCCGTGATTGCCGGCAAAGACAATCACCTGCGGCGCCTCGATCGAAGGCCGCGGATTGCCGCGCCAACCGGCATACCAGATGGCGAGGTCTTCCAGACGGCCCAGCGCCCCCGGCGGCTTGGTCAGCTGGCCGTTGCGCTCCTGCGCGCCCGCTTCGGCGGCGGTGTCGATGCCCGGCTGGCGGGCCAAGACCGCGCGAAATTCGTTGAGTGTAGAGAAAGGGGCGGTCATGGTGTCCTCGTTGCCTTCTGTGCCGGTTCTGTCTAACGGTCCTGTCGGCAAGGGAAAGGTAAGAAAGGTCGCAGCGATGCCCGATCCCGACATTTCCGATGTTCGGTTCAGCCAGCCGGTTCAGGACGTGCTGCAGGGCCTTGGCCTTCTGAGCCGCCTGCCGGTGCGGGTCGACCCTGAGGCGGCAGCCAAGCGCGGGGCGAAGGCGGCTTGGGCTTGGCCGCTGGCCGGTGCCGTTCTCGGCCTGATCGCGGCACTCACGGCGTCGCTGTCGCTGTGGCTCGGCCTTGGCGCGGGGATCACCGCGGCCTTGGTCATCGCGGTTCAGGTGATCTGCACGGGCGCGATGCACGAAGACGGGCTGGCCGACAGCGCCGATGGCCTCTGGGGCGGGTATGACCGCGACCGCCGGCTCGAGATCATGAAAGACAGCCGGATCGGCACCTATGGCGTTCTTGCGCTGGTGCTGGCGATGATCCTGCGCTGGTCGGCTCTTTCGGCGCTTCTGGCGACCGGCCATGTCTGGGGCGCCCTGATCGGGGTGGCCGCCCTCAGCCGGGCACCGATGGCGGCGCTGATGGGCTGGCTTCCGGCCGCGCGGCCATCAGGTCTGAGCCAAAGCGTCGGTCAGCCCTCGCAAGACACGGTGCGCTTCGGCTTCATCGCCGCCGGTGTGGTCGGGTTCGTCTTCCTCGGCCTCGCCGTGGTGCCTGTTGCGGCCTTCGTTGCCGTGACGGCCTTTGCGGCGGGCCGGATCGCGCTTGACAAGATCGGCGGGCAGACAGGCGATATCCTCGGGGCAACCCAGCAACTCAGCGAAATCGCCGCGCTGGCGGTGCTTGTGGCCCTCTGGGTCTAGGGCAATCGGCAGTCCAGAGCCGCCGCGAAATCGACGCCTTCCGCGACGATGCGATTCTCGATTTTGTCGCTGACAAGGCGAGAGGCGACAAGGCGCGACCACCGCGCATCAGCCGTGATCATCTCGGGCCCCTCGCCGCAATCCCGTAGGCCCCCACTGATCGTGGGATCACCCAAGCGGTGATTGGTCAGCCCCTCGGCCTGAGCAACCTCGACCAGCGCGCCACCCTCAAACCGCCAGACGCGCAACAGCCGCGCCAGATGCGGGCGGTCGATATAGGCGAGTTCCACCGAGCCGTCCCCGTCGAGATCAGCCGCGCCTATCGGTGCAAGCCAGCGGTGGGTCTGGCCGATGAAGGGGGTGGCAGTGACAAACCCCGCCTCGTCATAGATCGCGAGCCGCGCGCCGAGCGAGAGGTCGGTCTCGACCACGACAATCTCGGGCGCGCCGTCCCCATCCACATCCACTAGCCGCGGGGCGATATCCTCGAACACGCGGGTTTCGGGCAGGCGCAGGATCATCCTCTGGCCCGAGCTCATCTCGAAGGCCAAGGCGCCCCACTCCTCGGTCTCGCCAAAAACGCCGTGCTGATAGCGCTGGGTCGGCTCGGCATAGGTGGCCGAAACGATACTATCGGCCGAGGCGGCCAAAGGGATCAGGCCAAGCAGCGCCCCTGAGAGCAAGCCCGGCCAAATCCGCATCAGATCTGCTTTTCCGGCATGAACACGCGCAGGCCATCGAGCGCGTCGGAGACTTTGAGCTGGCAGGTCAGCCGCGAGCGGGCGGGATCGGGCTCGTAGGCGAAATCGAGCATATCCTCTTCCATCGCGTCCTTGCGCGGCAGGCGCTCGACCCAATCGGGATCGACGTAGACATGGCAGGTTGAACAGGCGCAGGCGCCACCGCAATCGGCCTCGATCCCCGGAATGCCGTTGTCGCGCGCGCCTTCCATGACCGTCAGGCCGTTCGGCACATCGACGATATGCTCTTTGCCGCCAAACTCGATATAAGTGATCTTCGCCATCTGCCCGTTTCCGTTTCTTCAGGTCCGGCGCATTAGATAGGCGAGGCAATCCCACTGCGCCAGTCTGAATCCGCCCCATTTGCGCGTCAAAACCGCCCTTTGCGGCTCAAATTGCCTCACATTTTCATCAGCGCCCTGAAACAGACGAGGGCGCCCGAAGGCGCCCCCGGTGTTCCTTTGTGGGCCCGATCATTCCTTGAGCGAGAGCGCCACGAACATCGGCTCGCCGCCGCGGCTGATCTTGAGGAGGATCGACTTGCGTCCGCTGTCTTGCGCCTCGCCGATCCGGTCCTTCAGCTCGGAGATGCTCGTCACGGGCGCTTGCGAGGCCTCGGTGATGATATCGCCGGGCGCGAGGCCTTTGTCCTCGGCATCGCTGAGTGGCGCGACCGAGGTGATCAGCACGCCCGTCACATCGCCGGTCTGGTATGTCTCGACCATATCCGGTGTCAGTTCCGAAAGAGACATGCCAAGGATCTCCTCGATTTGCGGCTCCATCGGCGCGGGCTTGCCACCCTGCGCGGCCTCGGCGGTTTCGCGGCGGCCGAGGGTCACGCTGAAG
>JAHEBR010000025.1 GCA_024642185.1 Marivivens sp.
GCTGGGCATCGTGGGCGCGGGTCTCGTCGAGCCAGAAGATCGCCTGACAGCCTTCGGCCTTCTGGCGGCTGATCGCGAGCTGCACCCAGTCTTCGATCGCAGCCTGCTTGGTGGAGGCCGAACGCCAGATGTCGCCCGCCTCGACAACATGCTCGTGCAGCACATCGCCATTGGCGGCGATCATGCGCACGGTGCCGTCGGTCGGGATCTCGAAGGTGGTCGGGTGCGAGCCGTATTCTTCGGCCTTTTGCGCCATGAGGCCCACATTCTGGACCGTTCCGGCGGTGCGCGGGTCAAGCGCCCCGGTCTCTTTGAAATACTTGACCGTCTCGTCGTATACCGGCGCATAGCTGCTGTCGGGGATGACGCAGTTGGCATCCGCGGGCTTGCCATCGGGGCCCCAGCCCTTGCCACCCGCCCGGATCAGCGCCGGGATCGAGGCGTCGATGATCACGTCCGAGGGCACATGGAGATTGGTGATCCCCTTGTCCGAGTTGACCATATAGAGCGGCGGGCGCTCGGCCATCACCTTGTCGATAGCGGTCTGGATCTCGGCGCCTTCCGGCATCGAGGCAACGATGTCGAGCAATGCGCCAAGCCCGGAATTGGGGTTGACCCCCGCGGCGGCAAATTTGTCGCCATAGGCGTCGAACACCGGCTTGAGGAACGCCTTCACCGCATGGCCGAAAATGATCGGGTCCGACACCTTCATCATCGTGGCTTTGAGGTGGATCGAGAACAGCGTGCCGGCTTTCTTGGTGGCGTCGATCTGTTCGGCGAGGAAGGCGTCCAATGCCTTGGCTGACAGGAAGGTCGCGTCCACGACCGTGCCGGCGCTGTAGGTGACGCCGTCTTTCAGAACGGTGACGGAGCCGTCGGCGGCCTCAAGCTCGATCCGGGCGGGGCCGGCCTGCTCGGCTGTCAGGGTGCAGGAGGTCTCGTTCGAGAAGAAGTCGTTGGCTTCCATGGTCGAGACGATGGTCTTGCTGTCGGCTTTCCACTCGCCCATCGAATGCGGGTTGGCCTTGGCATAGTTCTTGACCGCGATCGCCGCGCGCCGGTCGGAATTGCCTTCGCGCAGCACCGGGTTCACGGCCGAGCCCTTGATCGCGTCAAAGCGGGCGCGGATGGCGCGCTCGGGATCGTTGGCGGGCTCTTCGGGATAGTTGGGAATCGCATAGCCCTTGGCCTGCAGTTCCCTGACCGCTGCTACAAGCTGGGGAACCGAGGCGGAGATGTTCGGCAGCTTGATGACATTGGCGTTCGGCTTCTTGACCAATTCGCCAAGTGCCGCCAGTTCGTCGGGCTGCCGCTGTTCGGGGGTCAGATGCTCGGGGAATGCCGCGATGATGCGCCCGGCCAGCGAGATGTCCTTGACGCCCACGGAAACGCCGGCCGCTGAGGCGAAAGCCTGAATGATCGGCAAGAGCGAGGCGGAGGCGAGTTGCGGGGCTTCGTCAACCTTGGTGTAGATAATATCAGGCGTCACAGTGTCGGACATAGAGTCTGGCCCATCCTTTAACAGTGTTTGATCGCAAATCCGGTTGCGCCTGCCTTGCCTCAAGCGTGCCGAAAAGGCAATGACAAGACCCGAAGAGTCTTGTCATGCAGTCGCAATTCTGGGGCTTGGGCCGGGCCAGTCTCTCGCTCAGACGACCTTCACGGAAAGCGTGCCGAGGCCCTCGATCGAGGCTTCCATCACGTCGCCGCGCTGGACCGCGCCAACACCCGACGGCGTTCCCGACATGATGACGTCGCCAGCCTGCAGCTCGAAATACTCCGAAAGGTAGGCGATCATTTCCGGCACCTTCCAGATCATCTGGTTGAGATCGCCTTCCTGCCGGACGGCGCCGTTGACCTTCAACTCCACCCGCCCGCTGGGCAGATGGCCGACCTTCGATACGGGCTGAAGCGGGCCAACAGGACCGGAGCGCTCGAAAGCCTTGCTGATTTCCCAAGGGCGGCCAGTTTTCTTGGCCTCGGCCTGAAGATCGCGGCGCGTCATGTCGAGCGAGACAGCATAGCCCCAGACGTGATCGAGCGCCGTATCGACACCGATGTTGGTTCCGCCCGATTTGAGGGCCACGACCATTTCGATCTCGTGGTGCACATCCGAGGTTTGCGGCGGATAGGGGAACTCGCCCGAGGCGTCGAGGTTGTTGGGGTTTTTCTGAAAGAAGAAAGGCGACTCGCGGTTGGGATCGTGACCCATCTCGACGGCATGGGCGGCATAATTGCGCCCGATGCAATACACCCGGCGCACCGGAAAGGCGCCTCCGTCGGCAGTGGGAATGGTGGGAATCGCAGGGGCGGGAATCACAAGTTTGGTCATAGGTCACCTTTCTGGACGGGCGATTTGGGGGCGACGATAAGTCAGAAACGCAATGAGATCAATCCGAACCAATATGAAAAAGATCGAAAAATGGATGACCAATTAGTGATTGATTGGCTGTGGAATGCCCATATACTGACCCAAACAGCAAGTATCCTGACCAAATTGGTTCACCAATATGAATGAACTCGCACCCAATCCGACGATAGACAGAGGGGATCCGGTTGATCTGCTGCGCCACTACATTTCGGAAGGGCGCTACGGCAAGGAAGGCAGGCTTCCGCCCGAGCGGCATTTGACCGAAGAGCTGGGCATAAGTCGCGGTACATTGCGCAAGGCGCTTGATGTGCTGGAGCGGGAAGGCCTGATCTGGCGCCATGTCGGCAAGGGCACCTTCGTCGCCGACAGCGCCCAGCATCACTCCAGCAACGATGCGGTGCGCCTCGGCCGACAGCTTACGCCCTACAGGATGATGCGTGCCCGACTGGTGATCGAGCCGGCCATTGTTCGAGAGGCGGCCGTGAATGCCACGGGCGAGACGCTCGCCCGCCTGCGCCAGACGCAAGAGCGCTGCCGGGCGGCGACGACATGGGCGATGTACGAGGTCGAGGATGACCTGTTTCACCGCATTCTCGCAGAGGCCAGCGACAATCTTCTTCTGCTGTCGCTCTTCGACCAGCTCAACGAAGTGCGGCGCGCCGTCGCTTGGGGGAATGTCGAGCGTCAAAGCACGCGCCCCCCTTTGGACCATCCGAGTTTCGAGCAGCACGAGGCCATCTTCGAGGCCGTCGCCGGGCGCAACCCGGAAGCTGCCTTCGAGGCGATGCGGGCGCATTTGCGTTCAGTGTCCGCACGCCTGTTTGGGGGTGTGTGAGTATCCAATGACGACCCGGAACAAGATGCGGCAAGCACGGTCCGGCCAAATTGAAACGACGTAAACTTCTCAGGGAGGAACCGATGAAGATACTGTTGAAGAAGCTTGCAGGCCTGACACTGGCTGGGACCATGATGGTTTCCGCCGCGCAGGCCGATACCATCCGCATTGCCCTTGCGGAGACACCGTCCGACGAGCTCGCCGCATTCTTTGTGGCGCTGGATCGGGCCAAGGCTGACGGTCTTGACTACGAATGGACCGCTTTCGCCGACGAAGAGCTTGCCATTCAGGCGGTTCTGAGCGGCCAGATGGATATCGGCTTCGGCACCCCCTATGCCGCCATGCAGCGGTCAAAGGCGCCGATCCGGATCATCTTCCAGCTTTCCAAACTGGTGTTCTTCCCGGTCACCACGATGGAATTCAATTCGCTGAAAGATCTCGACGGCAAGCCGATCCTGCTGCATTCGCGCGGCGGCGGCACCGACTCGATCGCCAACGTGATCGAAGAGCGTGAAGGCATCACCTTCGGCGAACGCTCCTATGTTCCGGGCTCGGCAAACCGCGTCGTGGCGCTTCTGGCCGGTCAGGCCAATGCGACGATCATCGACTTGTCGAACAAGAACAAGATCGTGGCCGAAGCCGGCGACCGCTTCCACGCGCTGCCGATGTTCGAGGTGAAGGCCAGCGACGAGGCTCTCTTCGCCAACCTCGACTGGATCAAGGAGAACGAGGACGATGTCGAACTGTTCGTGCGGGCGCTCGCAAGCGTCTGGCAGGACATGGCTGCGGATCCCACGATCATCAGCCGCGAGACCGACCCGAACGGCCCGATCGGCCAGCTTCCGGCCGAGGTCCTTGCCGGGCTTGACGCCTTCTACACCGAAGCCGTTGCCGGCGGTCTCTATGACCCCAACGGTGGCGGACGTGCGGCGGCAGAGGCCGACCTTGATTGGTACTCGCGTGCCGGTCAGATCGAGGGCGACATCTCGACCCTCAACACCGAAGACTTCTGGTACTTCGGCCCGCTTGATGCGGTGGCCAAGTAAGGCCTGAACAAGATGCCGCCCGCCTCGGGGTGGGCGGCATTTCTTTTCTGACCGACAGGCATGTGGACCCCCCATGAAAAACCGCTCTCTTATACTCAAGCTGTTGTCTGCGGCCATCGTCTTCGGCGCTTGGGAAATCGCGGGCCGGGTTCCGATCAGCTATGCCTTCCCGACGTTTCTTGAATCGATGTCGGCGCTTTGGGCGATGACCATCGACGGCTCCATCTTCTTGGCCTACGCCGAAACGCTGAAGCCTCTGGTTCTGGGCGTGGCGATCTCGGCCTTCATCGGGATTGGCCTCGGCCTCTGGATCGGGCTCAGCGCCAAGTTCGAATGGCTCTTCTCGCCGATCTTCATCGTCATGCAGGCGGCACCATTGGCCGCGCTCATTCCGATCCTGGTCATGGTCTACGGCATCGGGATCGTCTCGAAGGTTTTCGTGGTCTGCATCATGGCGATGCCGGTGATCGTGCTGAACACAGCCGGCGCGGTGCGCAATACGCCCGCATCGATCAAGGATATGGCCAGATCCTTCATGGCATCGGATCGCGATGTCTTGGTCAAAATTATCATCCCTGCGGCCTCTCCGATCATCTTTTCGGGGCTGCGGCTCGGGGTTTCGGCGGGGTTCATCGGAGCCATCCTGTCGGAGTTGAAGATCACGCCCACCGGAGTTGGCGACATCATCTCCTTCAGCCGCTCGATCGCGGATTATCCCAGCATGTATGCGGCGATCTTCTCGATCATCCTTCTGGCGGTGATCTTTCTGAACCTATTGGAAAAACTGGAAAACTATCTCTTCGAGGGGAATAACCGTGGCTATGTCTCAGACTAAACCTGCTACCGCGAAAGGCGCCGCGCCCGCCGCAGACATTGCTGTTTCGGTGCGGAATGTCTCGAAGAACTATGACGATGTGCAGGCCCTCAAGGATCTGTCGCTCGACTTTCCGCGTGGCGAGCTGACCTCGCTTTTGGGGCCATCGGGTTGCGGCAAGACGACCCTGCTCAAGATCATCGCAGGCCTTCTGCCGCAAAGCGCTGGCCAGATCGAGGTCGACGGCAAGACAGTCACCGGCCCGGGCCCCGACCGCGCTTTCGTGTTTCAGGATTTCGCATTGCTGCCTTGGGCGAATGTCCTGCGCAACGTGGCCTTCGGGCTCGAATTGCGGGGCGTTGCCAAATCCGAGCGTGAGGCGATTGCGGAAAAATACATCCGCGAAGTGGGTCTTGCCGGTTTCGAGAAGAGCTTCCCGCACCAGCTTTCGGGCGGTATGCGGCAGCGCGTGGGACTGGCACGGGCGCTTTCGGTGGATGCGCAGGTTCTCCTCTTGGACGAGCCCTTCTCGGCGGTCGACGAACAGACCCGCCGCAAGTTTCAGGAAGACCTTCTGGCCCTCGTTGCCAACGAGCAGAAGACCTTCATCTTCGTCACCCATTCGATCGAGGAGGCGGTCTATGTCTCCGACCAGATCGCCATCCTTCTGCCGCGCCCCAGCCGCGTGTCCGAAATCATCCGCCCCAGCAGCTTCCGCAACAAGGGCGTCGACAACATCCGCCGCGATCCCGAGTATCTGGACATCGTCGATCAGATCTGGGCCTCGCTGCGCAGCTATGTGGAGTAAGCGGCCATGATCCTGTTCGGACGCAGACTGCCCGCCATGTCGTCGCTCTTGATCTGGGCCGCTCTCTGGGAGGTCATCGGGCGGCTTGATCTGACCTTTTTCGTGCCGCCGGTCTCGGCGGTCTTTGCGACGCTGTTTCAGTTGATCCAGACGGTGGCGTTTCAAAATGCCCTGTCAACCACCGCCTATGCCTTTGTCTTGGGCGTATTCTTCGCGATCGTCATCGGCATTCCCGTGGGCATCCTGATGGGCAAGACGCGGATCCTTGACGAGCTGTTGCTGCCTTGGGTCAACATCTTCCTCAGCGCCCCGCTGACCGCGCTTGTTCCGGTTCTGATGGTGCTCTTCGGCTTTGGGACCAAGACCATCGTCATCACAACCGCGCTGTTCGCCATCTGGATCATCATCCTCAACGCGCGGGCAGGCGTGATGCAGATCAACCGCTCGCTCGTCGAGATGGGGCGCAGCTTCGGCGCCTCGCCGTTGCAAGCCTTCTTCAAGATCTATTTCTGGGCGGCGCTGCCAGAGATTCTGGGCGGCGTCCGGATCGGTTTCATCCGCGCGGTCAAAGGGGTCATCATCGGCCAGCTTCTTGTCTCGATCGTGGGTTTCGGCGCCCTGTTCGAGCTCTATTCCAGCAACTTCCTGATGGAAGAGTTCTGGGCGGTGCTGATCGTCCTCTTCACGCTGGCCTTCTCGATCTCGGAATTCCTTGGATACCTCGAGCGGAAATTTTCCTACTACGCTGCATCGCGCTGAGGGTGCGCGAGCCGCTTCAGAAACATCGGTCGACGCCGCTCAACGAAGGGACAGACACTTATCGCAGGATGTCTGTCTCCTTCATATCGATATCCAGAGGCCCAGCCAGATCTTCGATCGAATCGTAGAGCAATTCCAACGTGTAGTCGGGGTTATGGGCAAAGTTGCCCGGGTCGGATGAGACGAGCTTCCAGTTGTAGGCCGCGCGCAGCAGGCGGGGGGTCCAGCCGTCGTAGGCGACAGGGCTGCCTTCGGCGAGATCGACGACGCTGTCTCCGTTGGCATCATTGAAGAAGTAGGGGTGTTGGCCTCCTTCATAGACGATTGGTTGGCCGGTGACGCTTTCGGCATAGTCCTTGATCATCTGGATCAACGTCTCCGAATTGCCCCGAATATCGTAGGCGATCCCGACAGCGGCGTTGCCCGAGCCGTCGTGGCTCAGGCGAGAGACCCGGATATCCTGCGGCGTCTCGCCTTGGTGGCAGGTTTGGCAAGGCTCAAAATCGACCTCCAGGCTGTGCGGCTCGTGGCACGAGTTGCAGGATGACACCGGGCGGGCGTGCCAGAAGAGGCCGGAGTATTCGCGACCCTCGTAGTGGTAGCCAGCGCCACCATAGCCCCCAAGCCAGCTTGCCGCCGCGGTTGCATAGTGTGGGTTGATGAAGCGCAGCGAGGAATCGGCCGTATCCAGATCTTTCCCTTCAATTGCGGCGGCGACAGTAGTTCCAGCGGTTCTGCCTTGGTGGCAGGTCATGCACGCCGCTTCTGCACCGACAACCGGATAGTGGACACCGCTCGGGAACAGAACCTCTTTGATATCGCGCAGCCCCTCGTTGTGGCAGGTGCCGCAGTCAACCACTCCCCCGGCGGGAATGGGCTCTGTGGGGATGCCCGGCTCCGATCCATCAAGGCCGTGGTAGCTGCGGAAACCTTCGCCCGAGTGGCAAACCGCACAGGCCGGACGGATACCTTCGTCAGAGTCCCAACGGCTGAAAGCCTCGGCAGCCTGATCGGCATGGGCAGAGCGATACCAGTCCGTTATCGCCTTTTGGTTATCGATCCTGATGTCCTCCGGTTTGAAAGGACCGGACTCGGGCAAGACAAACGGCACCACGGCGTCATTGTTCGTTTCTTGTGCCGAGGAGGTGGAGCCGAAGGCCAGAATAAGGAGACAAACCGCTCCGACTGCCGAAACTAGAATATTCTTATTGGTCAAAACCTTCTGCCGCCTCACTTTTTGTGCACCGACGCCTTCAAAAACATACTACCCATGCTAGGCTTTATTGGCAAAGATGCCTTGATCGAAGTCAATTCACCGGAGGGAATATGTTTGGCCGCGTGCGCGACGCAGGGCTCTTGGTTCGGTTTCCGTCCCCGCCCCGGCAAGCCGTGGAAACAAGCATGGAGATTACCGAAGAGGCCGGCCTCACAGCGCCAAGGGGTCAGGAGCTTCGGCTCGGGTGGTTCGCAGAAGAAGGGACTTCGGTCGCGCAGGGCGCACCGATTGCCAGAGCGCGCGACGACGAAGACTTTGCCCTCGTCGCCCCAATGCCAGCCAAGGTTGCTCGGGTGCGGTTGCAGCCGGGCAAGCGGCTTGCCGAGGTGGTGTTGTTTGCGGAACCGGGCGCCGATCGCCACAGGTTTTCGATAAAGAAAGCTTCGAAGCGGGAAGAGGATGCGCTCCGCAGGCTTCTGTTGAATGCAGGACTGTGGACGGGTTTTCGCCGGCGCCCCTTCGGTCGCACTCCCGAACGGAGCGAGAGACCGGCGGCGATCTTTGTCATGGCTGTCGATTCCCGGCCCTTTGCTGCCGATCCGATCACCGCCTTGGCCGGAAGAGAAGAGGCGTTTGATCGTGGGCTTGACGCGTTGGCAACACTGACCGACGGCTCGATCTTTTTGTGTCAATCGGCAGGCAAGGCGCTTGCTGAACGCAGCGCCGGGCAGGGCCGAGTTCAGAAGATCGTTGCCGGCCGGCGCCATCCTCAAGGTATGCCGGGATACTGGATCCACCAGCGGTTTCCGGCCGGACTGGATGCCGCGGTCTGGGATTGCCACGCCGAAGACGTCGCTGCCATCGGGGAACTTCTGGCAGACGGGTTCGTGCCTGAAACCCGCCTCGTCCGCATCTCGGGCGAGGCCCTGAAGAAAGAGCGCCTCGTACGAACCCAGCCCGGCGCCGACCTCCGCGGTCTGACGCAGAGTGTCGTTCTTGCCGGGCCTCATCGCCTGTTGTCGGGATCTCCGCTAGACGGGGTAGAGGCGCGGTGGCTCGGCGTCCGCGACAGGCAGGTTACAGTGCGTCGCCACAATCCGCCGGGGCCGGAAAGACATTGGTTTGCAGACGCATTGATGCGACGGGCATACCCCAAGCCGATGATTCCAACGGCAGCACTTTCGCAAGCCTTTGGCGCGTCGCTGCCCTCTGCTGCATTTGTGCGGGCTCTGACCTCTGGGGATAGCGAGGTGGCGGTCAATCTCGGGGTGCTCTCGCTCTTGGAAGAGGACGTGGCGCTAGCAGACTATGTCCTGAGTGATAAGGGGCGCCTTCCACGCTTGCTCAGAGGTATGCTGGATGAGCTCGAGAAGGAGCTTGCGAAATGACCCGTGGCCTCTGGGATCGCGAAACAGTTGCCTGGCTGCTCGTCGCGGCGCTCTTGCCTGTTGCGGTCGTTTGGATCTGGCTTGAGGGGGCTCCTGCAGTCACCCGGCTTGCCTTTGCCTTCTTCCTGATGGGGATATGGCAGATCGTGTTCCTGATTGCGCGAGCCCAACCGCCCTCCCTGTCGATGATCGCAAGCGCGCTGGCCATAGCGATCCTCGCCCCTGAAGATCTGGGCCTTCTGCCGCTTGGGATCGGGATCAGTTTTGGCTTCGTGGCGGGAGAGCTCGTCTTTGGTGGTTGGGGCCGAAATATCCTTAACCCCGCAACAGTCGCCTTGGCGTTTCTGGGGTTCGCCTATCCGGCTTTCGATTGGCCGCAGCCACTTGTGCCGGTGGCTTGGGCAGCCATTCCTGCGGCCCTCCTTGGCCTTGCCCTCGGGGTTATGTCGGGCGGCGTTTTGCTGGGAGCGGCGATCGTCGGGGTGACAGCAGCCCTCCTTGGAGCTTTGTCTCCCATCAGCATCGAAGCGGCCGGACTGGTTCTGGTTCTTTTGGTTTGTGATCCGGTTTCCAGCGCCTCCACCCGCATCGGAGGCTGGGTGAACGGCGCCCTCTACGCCGGATTCATAGTCCTATTTGATGCATATTGGGCGGGGGCGGCTCCGATACAAATTGCCGTGGCGGCCGCTTTTCTGGCCGCGCTGGCCGCGCCTTTGCTGGACGAAGCAGCTATCGCCATCTGGATCGCACGACGGAGAAAACGGCATGGACGCACCTGACCCGAACCTGTGGCGCCGGTTTCTGGCCCTGCCGATGGAGAGCAGGCCCAAAACCATCCTTGCGGCGTTTGTTGTTTCCGCAGTCTGCGCTGTGCTGGTCAGCAGCGCGACCGTGATCCTGCGTCCAATACAGGCGGCCAACCGCGCGGCAGAAGAAGAGGCGCGGGTAGAGGCGCTGGTGCGCGGCATCCCCGGCATGTCCGACCTTCTCACAGAGGTTGGCGGCAGCCTTTCAACCGTTGTTGTCGATCTCGAGCGCGGCCGCGCGGCGCACGATGTGACACCTTCGACATTGCTTGCGACCCTCGCCGATACTTCGAACTGGACATCGCTCGACCCAAGCCAAGATCTCGCCGGTCTGGGCGCCCGCCCCGATTATGCTCAGGTGTTCCTGCTGCGCGATAATGATCGCGTCAGCCTCTTGCTCCTGCCGATTGCTGGGCAGGGCTATAACGGGCGGATCGAAGCCGTTCTGGCGGTGCGGGGCGATATGAATACCATCGCTGGCGTTACGATAACACGACAGTCCGAAACACCCGGACTTGGGGGGCGTATCGAGGAAATGGCGTGGCAATCCAGTTTTCCGGGTCGGCAGATCTTTGACGATGAGGGAACCGTCCGCTTTTCGGTCGCGCGCGGTTCAGCGTCGAGCATCCATGAGGTCGACGGGATCACGGGCGCCACGCGGACAAGCAACGCCATCACCCAGATTGTGAGATTTTGGCTGGGCCCGGATGGCTATGGCCCGCTCATCGCCGCGATATCGCGGGGGGAGTTTTAGAGCATGGCGAGGCGGATCGATCTCTGGGCGACCCTGACTGCGCCTTTGGTCAGCCAGAACCCGGTCACATTGCAGATATTGGGCCTGTGCTCTGCGCTGGCGGTGACGACCTCATTGGCAACCGCGCTGACGATGTCGGCCTCACTGACCGTGGTTCTGACGCTCGCCGCAGGCGTGATCAGCACGATCCGCCGTTTCATCCCCGAAACGATCCGGTTGATCATCCAGATCATCGTCATCGCCTCGCTCGTCATCGTCATTGATCAGGTGCTGCAGGCCTACTTTGTGGAAATGAGCCGTGCGCTTTCGGTGTTCGTGAGCCTCATCACCACCAATTGCCTCGTACTTGGGCGCACCGAAGCCTATGCCCGCCATCATCGCCCGGTCGCGGCCATGACCGACGCGCTGGGCAATGGGCTTGGCTATTCGCTTGTCCTCATCGTGATCGGCGCCATCCGCGAGCTTTTGGGAAAGGGCGAGTTGCTCGGTTTCGTGGTGTTGCCATCGGTGGACGCCGGTGGCTGGTATACGCCGATGAGCTTCATGCTCCTTGCGCCTGCAGGCTTCTTTCTTCTTGGTGCGTTGGTTTGGGCTGTCAGGTCACTCCTACCCGAGCAGGCCGAGGATGCGGAGTTTTCTTCCCCCTTGCCAAGTGAGGGGGCGGAATGAGCGATCTGGCCTACCTCTTCTTCGAAGCGGCCTTCGTCGACAACATGCCGCTTACGCTGTTTCTTGGTCTTTGCACCTTCATTGCACTTTCGAAGCGCACCGAAAGCGCCCTTGGGCTGGGTGTGGCCATGATCGGGGTCATGGGGCTCACGGTGCCGCTGAACCACCTCATCCACAGGATCATTCTGGCGCCCGGAGCTTGGGCTTGGGCTGGCTATCCGGAGATAGACCTAAGCTATCTGTCGCTGATTGCATTCATCGGTGTCATCGCCGCGGTCGTGCAGCTTTTGGAAATGGTTCTCGACCGTTATTTCCCGCAGATCCATGCGTCTTTTGGGGTTTTCCTCCCACTGCTGACGGTCCAATGCGCCATTCTGGCCGGCAGTCTGTTTATGGTCGAGCGGAGCTACGATTTCGCCCAGTCGTTCGTCTACGGGATCGGGAGCGGAACAGGCTTCGCTGTTGCCGTCGTGATGTTGGCTGCCATGCGGCGGCGGCTGGCCTATGCCAATCTTCCCGCGGGCCTTAGGGGGCTTGGCATAACTTTCGTTCTGGCGGGGCTGATGTCGCTCGGGTTTGCATCCCTGTCACAGATGGCGGCCACGCTATGACCGAAATCGTGATCGCCAGCGCAACTCTCGTCGTTTTGATCCTCGGCCTGACCTTGGTCCTCTTGCTGGCACGGAGTCGGCTGGTGCCGCAAGGCTCATTGCAGGTTCTGGTGAACGAAACCAAGGCTCTTGCCGCAAAGCGGGGCGACTCTCTTCTTGAGGTCTTGCACCGCAACAATGTCTTGATACCTGCGGCCTGCGGCGGGTCTGGAACCTGCGGGCTTTGCCGGGTGGTTGTGACCGGCTCGGGCGCAGGCGAGCCACAGGCGACCGAGCGGGGGATATTGTCGCCCAAGGAACGCCGCGGCCATGTTCGACTGGCCTGCCAGACAAAGTTGCGCGGCAGCTGTAGCGCGAATGTGCCTGCCGACTTCCTCAATGGCACAGGCGGGTTCGCCTGCCGCGTCGTCTCGACGCGGATGCTGGCGCCGCTCATCAAGGAGATCGTTCTTGAAATCCCCTCCGATCAGCCATGGTCCTTCAGGGCCGGGGGCTTTCTCCAGCTAAACGCGCGGCCCTTTTCGCTCGAATTCTCGGCCCTCGATCTTCCGGACCGGTTCCGGAACGTTTGGCGGATCTCGGGGTGGAGCGAGCTTCGGGTTTCTTCTGATGTGGCCGTGACCCGAGCCTATTCGATCGCCTCCCGCCCGGAAGATATCGGCAAGGCCGTGTTCAATATCCGGCTGGCAGTGCCTCCGCCGGGGCGCGAAGGCGATGTGCCTCCGGGGATCGTTTCGTCGTGGCTCTTCTCTCGCGAGGTGGGCGATACGGTAGACGCCTCCGGCCCGTTCGGAGAGTTTTTTGTGCATCCGACGAACCGCGAGATGGTTTTCGTGGGCGGCGGCGTTGGCATGGCGCCCTTGCGGGCCATGATCCATGAACAGCTCCAACTCGGATCGGACCGGAAGATGCGCTATTTCTATGGCGCGCGCTCGGCGTCGGATTTGTTCTATGTCGATGAGTTCGCCGACCTATCAAAGAGGCACGACCGATTTGCCTGGACGCCTGTCCTTTCCGATCCCGCACCGGGTGACAGCTGGCTTGGCGAAACCGGCTTCGTGCATGAAGTCTTGGCCAAGTTTCTTTCTCGGCATCCAGCCCCCGAGGACTGCGAATACTATCTCTGCGGCCCGCCGGTGATGATTTCGGCGGTGCGGGCGACACTAAAACGGCTCGGGGTCGAGTCGTCCTCAATCTTCTTTGACGATTTCGGAGTCTGACCGATGACGCCTTCCTCCCACCTTTATTCGCGCCGCCGGTTCATCGCTCTTTCCGGGGGCATAGCGCTTTGGCCCGGCTTTTCCTTGGCAGGAGCCACGACAGAGATGCAGGGCAGCGCTTTCGGCACACGCTGGGCGCTGACCTGTTCCGAAGGGCCGGTTTTCGAGGATTTGCGCGCAGAGATCGCGGCCCTGTTCGATGAGATAGATCGTCAGATGTCGCCGTGGCGATCCGACAGCACCATCAGCCGGTTCAACGCAAGCCCAGCGGGGGCCTATCCGGTGGAAAAAGAGATATTCGAAGTCAGCCGTGCCGCCGTTCATCTCTCAAGTGAAAGCGGCGGATGTTTCGATCCCACCGTGGGCCCGCTCGTGGCGAAATGGGGGTTCGGGCCGGTCGTTGGAGATCCCGTTCCGGACTGGAACGGGCTGAGTGTCGAGGGTGGCCTGCTTGCGAAGAAGAGCGATGGCCTGACCCTCGATCTTTGTGGAATTGCAAAAGGCTGGGCTTTGGATCGCGCTTGCGACTTGGTGCGGTCTGCAGGAGCAGAGCAGGCCATCTTTGATCTTGGCGGTGAACTTGCCGCGATCGGGGCGCACCCGTCGGGAAGGGATTGGCAGGTGGCCATCGAAGACGCGCGCACCTCAGATGGCATCGCGGCAGTCCTACGACTGCCCGCAGGACACAGCATCGCGACTTCGGGCGTTTCGGCGCAGAGCTATGGTTTGGGCGCACGGACCTATGGCCACATCATCGACCCGCGCGACCGGCAACCTGCCGACGGCGAGCTTTGGTCGGTCAGCGTGATATCTGGAACCGCAATGGACGCGGACGGATGGGCGACCGCGCTCTTTGCGGCGGGCGCAGAGGAAGGCCCCGCTCTGGCCTCGGCCAAGGGTATCGACGCGGTGTTCCTGGGCGGAACCCACGCCGCCCCAACGCTTTCCGCGACGGGAAATGCAGGGGAGTATTTCATATGACCGAGGTTCTGCTTGTTCTTCTGGTGTTTGTCGTGGCGGCGGTGGGTTTGGGTCTTGGCCTTCTGATCGGTCGCGGCCCGGTGAAAACAAGCTGTGGCGCGGCGGCTTGTTTGGGCCGCGGTGCATGTGAAGTCTGCCCGCGACGGTTGGCATCGAGAGAAGGTGATCAGTCATGAGCAGTGCAACGGTCGAAAGCATCATGCGCAAGGACTATCCGGAGCTGACACCGCAGATGCCGATCCGAACCGCTGTCGCCAGGCTCGTGTCGAGCGATTTCTCGGCCCTTCCCGTTGTCGAAGACGATGGCGCAATCGTCGGGATCCTAAGCCAGAAAGACTGCTTCCGCCCCGCGCTTCATGCCAGCTACTA
Organism: Marivivens sp.; assembly: GCA_024642185.1. Taxonomy (GTDB): domain Bacteria; phylum Pseudomonadota; class Alphaproteobacteria; order Rhodobacterales; family Rhodobacteraceae; genus RFZI01. The sequence continues at coordinate 14,648 of JAHEBR010000025.1, forward strand.
TCAGGAATGGACGGGTTGTGTAGCTGACCATATGTCTGCGGCGGCGATCACAATTGAACGAACCGAAGACGCCTTTTTCGCGGCCGAGATGTTCCTGACCCACCCCTTTCGGATCCTGCCGGTGATGGATGGAGCACGCGCCATCGGAATTCTCATGAGATCCGATGTCCTCGCGCATCTTGCCCGAAACGGCTGAGGAAGTGGGGTCTTCTCGAGGTCAGTCAATGTGCGAAAGACTCGGTCACGGCAGCCAGAAACCACGTGCGATATCTGATCGTCGATGCAATTCTTGAGTAGGGGCGACCAGCCCCGTCATTTGATTTGAACCATTCGAGGAACGGTAGTCATGACACAGTCCGCCGATATCCAGGCAATTACCGAACTGGCCGAAACCTATGCAAAGGCAATGTGCTCGGGCGACAGGCCTTCGCTCGAACGGGTGTTCGATGAGCGTTCATGTGAGGTCGGGCACTTTGAGGGCTCTCTGCTTTGGAGCTCGAGAGAAGACTTCATCAAGATGTGCGAAGCCGAAGCCGATCCCTCGGGCGAGGCCTGGTGTGAGATCAGGAACATATCAATCCACGGCGATATTGCGGTTGTGCATCTAGAGGACCGCTGGGCCGGGATGAAATTTGACACGATCCTGACGGTGATCAAACACGATGGTGTTTGGCGCGTTGTGGCCAAGCTTTACCGCATCCAGAACTGAGCGCCACTCGAGCCGTAGACCAGCCTTGGCGGCTTCAGACAACGTCTGCCATCCGGTGTGCGAGAGTCGTGGTTCGCGCGGCCAAGCTTGAGCTAGCCGATGATCACATAGAACTTGAGCATCGGCCCTGGCTGGGTCCAGGTGCATTTGAAGCCCTTTGGGACAAAGAAGCAGTCGCCCTTGCGATAGGTTTCCTTGAACCCCTCGCCCTCGATCGTGACCTCGCCCTCGAGCACAACCATAAATTCGTCGGCCGGATAGCCGTCATACCGCTCTGAGTAGGCCGTGCAGCGCCAGATCCCTGTCTTGAGCCGCCCGTCGGGCCGTTCGAAATAAGTGTGATCCAAACCGAACGGGATGCCTTCCAGCAACTCGGCATGTTCTAGCGGCTGATTGGGTTGGGCCATCCAACCCTCGGGGCCGGTTGGAGAAAGACGAACGGGAAGCGACAAGGCGAATATCCTTAAGAGATGCCCGAGCAGAATTTCAGGAAATCGAGATCCGCACAACTGGTGACAAGCGTCGAGCCTTGATGCGGCCATGCTCCACTGTCAGCAATTTCGGAGAATGGTGCCCAGGAGAGGACTCGAACCTCCACGACCGTTAAGTCACTGGTACCTGAAACCAGCGCGTCTACCAATTCCGCCACCTGGGCAGGTGTCGTGAGAGCGGCGTTTAAGGGGGCTTCGCGAGACTGTCAACGCGATTCCTTGTGGGTCAATGCTTTGTCTGTGCGGGCGGGGGAAATGCGCCTTGTCTGGCAGGGGCGCGAGGGGTAAACCCGAGGCCATATTGATCGTGAGGCGACTATGTCCAAGCTTGTTACCATCTTCGGCGGATCCGGTTTTCTGGGGCGCTATATTGCGCGTCGTATGGCGAAAGAGGGCTGGCGCGTGCGCGTGGCGGTTCGTAACCCGAACGAGGCGCTCTTTGTAAAACCCTCTGGCGTGGTCGGTCAGGTCGAGCCGGTGTTCTGCAACATCCGCGACGATGCCTCTGTGGCTGCGGCGATGCAGGGGGCAGACGCGGCGGTGAACTGTGTGGGCACCTTCAGCAAGGGCGGGCGCAACAATTTCGCTGCCGTTCAGGCCGAAGGCGCAACCCGTATCGCCCGGATCGCTGCGGAACAGGGTATTGGCCTGCTCGTGCACATCTCGTCGATTGGCGCGGATGCCGGGGCGGAAAGCGACTATAGCAAGACCAAGGCCGCGGGCGAGGCTGGCGTTCTGGCGCATTTCCCAAAGGCGATGATCCTCCGCCCGTCGGTGATCTTCGGGATTGAGGATAATTTCTTCAACCGCTTCGCCACCATGGCGATCTGGAGTGGGCCGGTTCTTCCGATCGTCGGCGCC
>JAHEBR010000026.1 GCA_024642185.1 Marivivens sp.
GTGATCTCGGAAGAGGACAAGCGCGAGTTTGTCATGTCGCTGGGTGCCAAGGGCGTGATCAACCGCAAGGATTTCAACTGCTGGGGCCAGATGCCCAAGGTCAACACGCCGGAATATAAAGAGTGGTTCAACGAGACCCGCAAGTTTGGCAAGGCGATCTGGGAGATTACCGGCAAGGGCAACAACGTCGATATCGTCTTTGAACACCCCGGCGAGGCGACCTTTCCTGTCTCGGTCTTCGTGGCCAAGCGGGGCGGCATGATCGTGATCTGCGCGGGCACAACGGGCTATAACCTGACCTTCGACGTGCGCTATCTCTGGATGCACCAGAAGCGCGTGCAGGGCAGCCATTTTGCCAACCTCAAGCAGGCGTCGTCGGCCAATCAGCTGATGCTGGAGCGGCGGCTGGATCCTTGCATGTCGGAGGTCTTCGGCTGGGACGAGATCCCGCACGCCCATACCAAGATGCGCCGCAACGAGCACAAGCCGGGCAATATGGCGGTTCTGGTCCAGAGCCCGCAAACCGGGCTGCGGACCTTTGAGGATGTGATCGCCGAAAGCAAATCCTGACACTCTTCCCTGAGTGATCCAAGGGGGCGCGCGCCGGAAACGGCCGCGCCCTTTTCGCTTGAAACCCCGCTATTTCTGAGGGGGGCAAATAGGCGAGTAACTCGTTAATGACTGCCGTGCTAACATAAGGCTTAACCGTTTGTTAACCAATCATGGGGGAAGGTGATTATGGGAAATACGTGGATCATCGATGTGATTGCCGACCTCAAGACTTTTGCTGAGCAGAACGATCTGCCGCTTCTTTCGCGTCAGCTTTCCGAGACATCAAAAGTTGCCGTGGCCGAGATCACTACGACAGTGGGTGCAGTTCCCGCACTTCCGCCAGGGGAGGACGGTTATGTTGGAAATGGTGGCTGGACAACTGGAGGCAGCGGACAGCCTCAGTGACCTGCAGAAGATTGTCGTCGGCCTGCGAGACAGTCTTGGCATAGACCACATCGTTTATCATTGGGTCAGCGCGGATGGTGAGCAATACGGTTGCGGGACATATGATCCCGCATGGGCTCAGCGCTATGTCGACCGGGAATACCTGCGTATAGACCCGGTAGTCCTCGCCTGCTTCAAACGATATCATCCTGTCGATTGGCGCCGCCTAGATTGGTCGTCTCGGGTTGCCAAAGCCTTTCGAAAAGATGCGCTCGAACATGGGGTTGGCAATCAGGGCTATTCCGTACCGATCCACGGCCCGAGCGGCCAGTTTGCCCTGCTGACCTTGTCGCATACGGCCAGCGACGAAGAGTGGGACACGTTCGTTGGACTGCATCAGCGAGAGATCATACTGGTGGCGCACTACTTCAACACGAAGGCGCTCGAGATTGCCTCCAGCCGTGCGCCGAAACTCTCAAAGCCGTTGTCGCCTCGTGAAGTCGATGCATTGACCTATCTGGCCATGGGGTATTCCCGAGGGCAGGTAGCCGAGATGCTGGCGATTTCGGAACATACGTTGCGAGCCTATATCGAAAGCGCGCGGCTCAAGCTCAATGCCCAGAATACGATCAGCGCGGCAGCGCAGGCCCTATTGAACGGCCATATTGTGATTGGCGGCGCCGACCGCGCCGCGCCGGGCGATTGGCCGGGTAAGCTGCGGCCGGCGATGGCCGGCTAGCGGCAACGTACGGGACAGCAAGGGTCTCTTATCGCTTGCGACCTAGTCTCGGCACCCTGTTTCCAGGGGGTGCCATGCTTCGTTATCTTAGGGGCTCAGAACTGAGCCGATATCCCGAACTTCAATCCTCCATGTTCCGGGATCGCGCCGCGCAATTCCGTGACCGGCTGGGTTGGGAAGTGACAGTCGACGAGCGCGGCTGGGAGAGTGATCAATACGACGAGCTCGACCCGCTCTACGTGATCTGGCAATTGCCTGACGGGACGCACGGCGGCTCGATGCGGTTTCTGCCGACGGCGGGGCGCACCATGACCAACGAGCATTTCCTCGGCCTCTTGGGCGGTGTGCCGCTGCATGACCCGATGACATGGGAATGCACGCGCTTTTGCCTGAGCCCGAGGGCGACCGGGCGGGTGGCGGCGGCCCTGATGCTGGGCGGGGGCGAGGTGATGCGGCATTTCGCGATCCGGCAATTCCTGGGGGTTTTCGATGCACGGATGGTGCGGATCTATCGCCAGATCGGCGCCTCGCCCAAGCTTCTCGGGACCGACAAGTCTGGCCCTTCGCCGATCAGCGCGGGGCTTTGGACCTATGATCCGATTGACCGGCTGCGCATCCTGCATCGGGTCGGCCTTTCCTCGGCGATCTCGGAGCGCTGGGTCATCCGATCGCTCGGGGGCGATCCCCTGCCGCTTTCCGCCTGATGGCCTCTGGCCCTGTCCGGCGTTGCTGGATAGGGTCGCGCCATGACTGCTCTAGCGCCCACATTTTCCGCCGATCAGGCCGCCGCCTGGGATGCGATCGCCGAGGCCCTGCGCGGGGCGGGGATCAACCTTGACGACAGCCTGCTGATGCCGCCCGAGGGCGGCGAGGCGCGGGTCATGGCTGTGATCGGCAAGGCCGGTTCTGGCAAGACGATGCTCTTGGCCGAGCTGACCAAGGCACTTTCCGAGGCGGGTGTCGATCTTGTTTCGGGCGATTGGGAAGGCAAGCGGCGCAAGGACCGGCGGACGCTGGCGATCCTTGCGCCCACCAACAAGGCGGCGAGCGTGTTGCGCAATCTCGGCGTGCCGGCGACGACGATCCACCGCATCCTCTATACCCCCGTCTATGATCCCGAATACGAGAAGATCGCCGAATGGCTCGCGGGGCAGGGCGAGCGGCCGCAGATCGAGGGGCTGACCGAGCTGGCGCTCGACCGCGCTTTTGGCTCTTACCAGATCAACAAATCGGTCCCCGCGGCGCTGGCCGCGGCGGGCCTGCGCGGCTCGGATTTCATCATCGGCTGGAAACGGCGGGACGATCCGCTGGATATCGGTTTCGTCGATGAAAGCTCGATGCTCGACGGGCGGCAGTTTGAGGACCTGCAGGAGATCTTCCCCTCGCTCGTTCTCTTCGGCGATCCCGCACAGTTGCCCCCCGTTCAGAGCACCGGCGGCATGGTCTTCGACAGCCTGCCCGACGAAAGCAAACTGGTCCTGCACCGCATCCACCGGCAAGAGGCCGACAATCCGATCCTCGATCTCGCCCACGCTTTGGCCGATCCGGCCCTTGATTTCCAAGGGTTTGAAGACATGATCAGCGCGGCCGCGCAGCGCGACGAGCGCGTGGTCTGGGCGGAGCGCGTGGAATCCGACCTGATGGCGCGCTCGCCGGTTCTGGTCTGGCGCAACGCGACGCGCATCCGTCTGATCCACGCTTTCCGTGCGGCCTATGACGTGCCGGATAGCGAACTGATCGAAGGCGAGCCGCTCATTTGCGACGGGATCGAGCTGCCGATGAAACACCGCAAGAAGCGGCTCGATCTTGAGGCGCGGGGGCTCATCAAGGGGGCGCAGGTGATCTATCTCGGGCCGGGCCGCCGCCCCGGTTTCTCGCGGCTGCATATCATCGGCGCGGAAGATCCGCAGGTGAACGCCGCGAGCATCATCAAGATCGAGAAGGAGGGCGACGAAGAGCCCTTCATACCCTTTGCAGCGCGGATGGGAGCAACCTTTCTGCACGGCGCGGCGGTGACGATCCACAAGGCGCAAGGCTCGCAATGGGACACGGTGCAGGTCTTTGGGCCCGACATCTATACGGCGGCGCGGATGGGTCGCGTCGAGGCGGGGCAGCCCTTGTGGAAACGGCTTGCCTATGTGGCGATCACGCGGGCAGAAACGCAGTTGCGCTGGGTGGTGCGCAACCGGCTGGCCAAGCCGAGCGGGCCTTTGCGGGTGGACGATCTGCCCGCCGCGCCCACGAGCTTTGCGCTGGAACGAGAGGACATGGAATGAAGACGATCATCGTGACAGGCGCGAGCGCAGGAATTGGCCGGGCGGTGGCCGAGAGGTTTCTCGACGATGGCTGGCAGGTGGGGCTGATCGCCCGCCGCGCCGAGTTGCTCGAGGAGATGGCGGCGGGCCGCGCCAACGCGGTGATCCTGCCCTGCGATGTGGCCGAGGCGGATCAGGTGGATAGGGCTTTCGCCGAGTTCACCGCCAAGGCGGGGCGGCTTGATGTTCTCTTCAACAACGCCGGTATCTTTACCCCCGCTGCGCCGATCGACGAGGTGCCGGTCGAGGACTGGATGCGCGCTGTATCGGTGAACCTGACGGGGATGTTCCTCTGCGCCCGCGCGGCCTTTGGCCAGATGCGGCGGCAGGCGCCGCAGGGCGGGCGGATCATCAACAACGGCTCGATCTCGGCCCATGCGCCGCGCGAGGGGGCGGTGACCTATACGACCACCAAGCACGGCGTCACCGGCCTCACACGCCAGCTCGCACTCGACGGGCGGCCCTTCGATATTGCCTGCGGCCAGATCGACATCGGCAACGCCATGACCGATCTTCTCGCAGGGATTGCCGACCGTGCGCGGGCCGAGGGCAAACCGGTGCCGCCGCATATCGACGTTTCGCTGGTGGCCGATGCCGTGGCGCAAATGGCGGCGCTGCCCTTGTCGGCCAACGTCCTCTTTCAGACGCTGATGGCGACGCAGATGCCCTTTGTCGGGCGGGGGTAAGGCGGGGGGCTAGCGGCGGAGTGCTGCGAAGGCTGCCGAGGCGCCCCAACCGGCGGCAATGGCGATAGCCAGCGACATGAGCCCGTAAAGAACGGCGTTGTCCTGTGCCATGCGATAGAGCCAGCGCTCGATGCCCACTTTCTCGACCGGGATGATGGTGTCGTATTCGTCGATCACCACGCCGCCCCGCGTCAGGAAGATCCGCGTCTCATAGTCGCCTTCGGTGATGTTCGACGGCAGGTTGATGGCCGTGCGGAAGAGGGTCTCTTCCTCGATATCGACAGTGCCGATGAAGGTCGAATAGAGGCGGGCATCGCTGCGAATGCGGATCAGGGCTTCGGTGAAGGCCTTGGAATCCTCGACTGTGGCCCCCACCGACCGGATCGCATGCGGGATCGTGATCGAATGGCGCAGGTCTTCGACGCCTTTCAGCACAGCCTCGAGCGGCCCGCTTGTAGAGACAGAGTAGAAGCTCGGCGCGGCATCGACCTCGACAGAATCGGCATTGATCCAGATGCCGTATTTGCGCTCCTTGCGACGGACCGTGATCGGTGTCTTGGGGCCTGAAACGGTTATGATGACCCCCAGATCGCCTTCGACGGTTTCGGTCCCGTCACGCTTGACCGCGCCGAAGATGAGGATGTGCGAGCCTTCGAAGGTCGCGGTGATGGCAACCTCGTCCTGACTAAGGCCAAGGACGATCTCTTCCGCTTTGGCGGGCATGGCGAACAGCAGGGCGGCGAAGAGGATGTGAAGACTGCGCATCAGTGGCCCCCCGCCACGCCAAGAACGAAAAGCTCGCTCGGGGTGAGAAGGAGATCAAAGCTTAGCTTGATGCACACACCCAGAACCATCACGGCGAGGAGAATGCGAAGCTGCTCGGCCTTGAGCTTGACGCCGATCCGGGTGCCGATTTGCGCACCGATCACGCCGCCGATGAGAAGAAGCAGCGCAAGGGCGATATCGACCGTGTGGTTGGTCGTGGCGTGCAGCATGGTGGTGAAGGCGGTCACGAGGATGATCTGAAAAAGCGATGTTCCGACCACGACCTTGGTGGGCATCCCCAGAAGATAGATCATCGCCGGAACCATGATGAAACCGCCGCCAACGCCCATGATCGCGGCAAGAACGCCGACAGCCATACCGACCAAGAGGGGCGGGATCACCGAGATATAAAGGCCCGAGACGCGGAACTTCATCTTGAAGGGCAGGTTATGCACCCAGTTGTGCTTGCGCCGCTTGGGCGCGGCCTTGCCTTTGCTGGTGCGGCGGATCGCGTTGATGCTTTCGACAAACATCATGCCGCCGATCGCGCCAAGGAAGACGACATAGAAGATCTTGACCAGAAGATCGACCTGACCGAGCGCCTTGAGATAGTTGAAGACGAGGATGCCGAGGCCCGACCCCACGAGGCCCCCGGCCTGCAAGACGAAACCCATCTTGAAATCGACAGTCTTCCTGCGGAAATGCGCCAGAACGCCCGAGAAGGACGAGGCGACGATCTGGTTGGCCTCGGTCGCCACAGCCACAGCGGGCGGGATGCCGATGAAGAACAGGAGCGGCGTCATCAGAAAGCCGCCACCCACACCAAACATCCCCGACAAAACTCCGACGATGCCGCCGAGTCCGAGGAGCAGAAAGGCATTCACCGAGACTTCGGCGATGGGAAGATAGATCAACATATAATGATCCACGCACGGATGGTGTTGACCAAAGAACGCGTTTCACATGGGCCTGTCAAACCCCTGCATGGGGGGCAGCTTCTTTTTGACGCGGATTGAGTCAAAAAGTCCCGAAATCGGACGCGGTTTTGCTTATCTGAGGGCCTTGAGGAACTGTCGCAGGATCTTTTCCAGCTTGGCCGCGCCAAGGGGGGCCATGGCCTTGGTATGCTCGTGGCTGATCGCTTCCGCACTCATGCCGGCGGCCATGTTGGTGATCACCGAAGCGGCGGCCACGCGCAGGCCGAGGAAGCGGGCGAGGATAACCTCGGGCACGGTCGACATCCCAACGGCATCGGCGCCCAAGGTGCGGATCGCCTTGATCTCGGCCGGGGTCTCGAACGAAGGGCCGGAATACCAGGCATAGACGCCCTCGGCCATCTCGACACCTGCAGCCTTGGCCGCAGCCGTCAGACCCGCGCGGAGCCTCGGATCGTAGGCTTCGGTCATTGGCACGAAACGCGCGTCGGACGGCTCTCCAATCAGGGGGTTGAGGCCCGAGAAATTGATATGGTCATTGAGCGCCATGACCGAGCCCGTAGGCATATCGGGCCGCATGGAGCCCGCGGCATTGGTGGCAAACATGATCTCGGCGCCGAGCTCTTTCAGAACCTCAAGCGGCAGGCGCATGGCATCGGGCTTGCCCTGTTCGTAATAGTGCGAGCGCCCGCCAAAAACGGCCACGCGCACCCCCTCGAGAGAGCCAATCACCAGTTGCGGCACATGGCCCGAGACGCCTGCATGGGGAAAGCCCGGAAGCTCGGAATAGGGGATGGCGATGCCGTCCACGGCGCCCGCGATATGCCCAAGCCCCGAGCCGAGGATCAGGCCCACGCGCACCGGCGCCGGGCCTGTCCTTTCGCGGATCAGAAGGGCGAGATCAGCGCTCTTTGACATAGGGTTCGCCTCCGGCACGTGGCGGGATCGCTTTGCCGACGAAACCGGCGAGGATCACGACCGTCAGGATATAGGGCAGGGCATCCAGAAGCTGGACCTGAACCTTCACGCCGATGGCCTTCTCGATAATGTCGGGGCGCAGGGCAAGCGCCTGCAGATAGCCGAAGAGAAGGGTCGCGCCCAAGGCCTGCCACGGCCGCCATTTCGCAAAGATCAGCGCGGCAAGGGCGATATAGCCCCGCCCGGCCGACATCTCTCGGACAAAGCCCGCCTGAAGCGCGGTCGACATATAGGCACCTGCAATGCCGCAGAGCACGCCCGCAATCATGATCGCGCCAAAGCGAAGGCGGATAACCGAGATACCGGCTGTGTCCACAGCGGCCGGATTCTCGCCAACGGCACGCAGGCGCAGGCCGAAACGGGTGCGGTAGAGGATCCACCAGGCCAAGGGCACGGCAAGAAGGGCGATATAGACGATGATCGCATGGCCCGAAATGATCTGGCTATAGATCTTCGTCGACAGGTTCGCCTGCAACAGATCGCGGATACGGGTCAGCGCGCCGGGCCAGATGATCGGATCGAACCGGGCGGCCCCCGAGATCTGGGGCGTCCGCCCGCCCTGACCAAACCAGCTTTGCGCCGCGACGACCGTTATCCCCGAAGCGAAGAAGTTGATCGCCACACCGGAAATCAGCTGGTTGCCCCTGAAGGTGATCGAGGCGAGGCCATGAATGCCGGAAAGCATCAGCGATCCGGCAATGCCCGCAAGAAGGCCGATCCAGACGTTGCCGCTTGTGTAGGCCACGGCGGCCGCCAGAAACGCCGAGAGGAGCATCTTGCCTTCGAGGCCGATGTCGAAGATCCCTGCGCGTTCCGAGAAGAGGCCGGCAAGGCAGGCCAGAAGGAGCGGCGTCGCCATGCGGATCGTCGTGCCGAGAACCGAGGTGTCGAGGAGAAGCAGAAAATCCATATCAGGCCTCCTTCCGCCGCAGGGCCAGGAAGATGCGTTCCACCGGGCTGCGCACCATATGATCGAGCGCTCCGGTGAAGAGGATCACCAGCGATTGGATCACGACCACCATCTCTTTGGGGATCTGTGCCTGAATGGAAAGCTGGGTGCCGCCCTGATAGAGGAACCCAAAGAGGATCGCGGCAAGAACGATGCCCACCGGATGGTTGCGGCCCATCAGGGCAACCGCGATGCCGATAAAGCCCGCGCCCTCTGCCGAATTCAGCACAAGACGCTCGGCCTCGCCCATCACGTTGTTGATCGACATCATGCCTGCGAACATCCCCGACAGGATCATCGAGATCATGATGATCTTGGTGGGCGAGACACCGGCATAGCGCGCCGCGCTCTCGCTCTCGCCAAACTGGCGGATCTGATAGCCGATCCGGGTGCGCCATATCAGCGCCCAGAGGAACCAGCAGGCCAGAAGTGCTACAAAGAAGGCGATGTTGGCAGGTGCATCCATCGCAAAGTCGATGCCGACAAGGCCCAGAATATCGTGGAAGTTGGGCAAGTGCGCAGCTTCCGGGAAGCTCGCAGTGGCGGGCTCCATGACGCCTGCGGGCTTCATCACGTTGACCAGAAGATGGTTGATCAGCGAATAGGCGATGAAATTGAACATGATCGTGGTGATCACGATGTGGCTGCCGCGCTTGGCCTGCAGGAAGGCCGGAATGGCGGCCCAGAAGGCCCCGAAAATCCCGGAAAGAACTATCGCGCCCAAAAGGGCGAGGGTCCAATGCGGCCAAGGGATATAGAGACAGGCCACAGCAACGCCGACACCGCCGAGAAGCGCTTGGCCCTCGCCGCCGATGTTGAACATCCGCGCATGGAAGGCCACCGCCACGGCAAGGCCGGTAAAGATGAAGTTGGTCGCGTAATAGAGCGTATAGCCCCAGGCCCGGCTCGAGCCGACCGCGCCGTCAAACATGATGGCGAGCGCGTTCAGCGGGTCTTTGCCCGTTGCCAGCAGCACAAGCCCCGAGATGATCGCGGCCAGAAGGATCGAGATCGCCGGGATCAGGATCACGTCAGCCCATTTCGGCATCTTTTCCATCAGGCTGCCTCCCCGCTGATACCGGCCATCAAGAGGCCCAGTTCCTGAACCGAGGTCTTCTCGGGGTCGCGTTCGCCCATGATCCGCCCGTCGAACATGACCGCGATGCGGTCCGATAGGCTCATGATCTCGTCAAGCTCGACCGACACCAGAAGGATCGCCTTGCCCGCATCGCGCAGCGCCACGATCTGTTTGTGGATGAACTCGATCGCCCCGATATCGACGCCGCGCGTGGGCTGGCCCACGAGCAGGAGATCGGGGTTTCTCTCGATCTCGCGCGCGACGACGATCTTTTGCTGGTTGCCGCCGGAAAAGCTCTTGGCCGTGAGCTCCGGCAGCGGCGGCCGCACATCGAAGCGCGCCATCTTTTCTTCGGTGTCCTTGCGGATGGCCGCGTTGTCCATGAAGAGGGCGTTTTTCTGGTATTTCGGGTCGTTGTGATAGCCGAGCACCATGTTTTCCCAAGCGGTGAAATTCATGATGAGCCCTTCGGCCTGACGGTCCTCGGGGACGTGCGCAATGCCCCGCGAGCGCCGGGTCTGGCCGTCGGAATGAAGGCCGGTCAGGTCGATCGCCTCGCCGTTGAGGATCACCTCGCCGGTGGCCTTCTGATAGCCGCCCAGAACCTCGAGAAGCTCGGACTGCCCGTTACCGGCGACGCCGGCGATGCCGAGGATTTCACCGGCGCGGATGGTCAGCGACACCTCCTTGAGGCGCTTCACGCCCCATTTGTCGGTGACACTCAGGTTCTTGACCTCAAGGATCGTGCGGCCCGGTTTGGCGGGGGCCTTGTCGACCTCCAACAGAACCTTGCGGCCCACCATCATCTCGGCCAGCTCGGCGGGCGAGGTCTTGGCGGTGGCGACATGACCGACCATCGTGCCGCGGCGCATGACGCTCACCTCGTCGGTGATCTCCATGATCTCGCGCAGCTTGTGGGTGATGAGGATCACGGTCTTGCCCTCGTCCTTGAGCCGTTCAAGGATGCGGAACAGCTGGTCGGCCTCGGCTGGGGTCAGAACCCCGGTCGGTTCGTCGAGGATGAGGATTTCGGCCTTGCGATAAAGCGCCTTGAGGATCTCGACACGCTGCTGCTGGCCGACGCCGATATTTTCGATGATGGCATCGGGATCGACGTTGAGGCCGTAGTCCTCTGCCAGTTGCTTGAGCTGCGCGCGGGCCTTGCGAAGGGAAGACGTCAGCATCGGGCCGTCTTCGGCGCCAAGGACGATGTTCTCAAGCACAGTGAAATTCTCGACCAGCTTGAAATGCTGGAACACCATGCCGATGCCCGCGGCGATGGCGTGCTGGCTATCGGGGATCTCGGTCTTGTTGCCGTTGATAAAGATCTCGCCGGCATCGGCCTTGTAAAACCCGTAGAGGATCGACATGAGCGTGGACTTGCCTGCGCCATTCTCGCCGATAATGCCGTGGATCGTGCCGGGCATGACCCGGATGTTGATATCCTTGTTGGCCTGAACGGGGCCGAAGGCCTTGGAAATGCCTTTGAGTTCAATGGCGGGTGTGGTCACGCGTCAGGCTCCTGTCCCGGTAAAGCCGACCAGATGCGCAAGCTGTCCGCCATGCGCAAACCGGCCGTAATATTGTCCCTGCATCATGGTCTTGCCGTCCTTGAGGAAATTGACGGTCGCCCGTGCATGGCCGTGATGCTCGGTGAAATTGGCCACCTCGGCCGAGGCGCCGGGCATCATCTGGGCAAACATCGCCACATAGGCGTCGAGCGCGTCGAAATCCTTCAGGTGGCCGGGCGCGTTGGGATCGACGTAGCTGAACTCGGGCGAAAGCGCCGCTTCAAGCTTGGTCCGGCGACTCTTGGGATCGGGATCCCCCCAGGCGGAAAAGAAGACTTCCATCGCGTCGTTCATTCCGGTGCCCCCCAGCACAGAGTTTGCAAAAAGGGCCGCGCCGATGGATCAGCGCGGCCCGATCTGGAAGTGCCGCCTGTCTTAGAACGACAGGGCGTCGCAGGTCTCGTCGCTCATGTAGTCGTGGACCATGAGAGCGCCCGAGGAGATGTCGGCAGCAGCCTGATCGACAGCGGCCTGCATTTCGGCCGAAACGAGCGAGGCGTTGTTGTCGTCGAGGGCATAGCCCACGCCACCGTTGGCAACGCCCATCACGTTGAAGCCGGGAGCAAGGTCGGCACCGGCCGTGAAGGCCTCATAGACGGCGTTGTCCACGCGCTTCATCATCGAGGTCAGAACCTGGCCCGGGTGCAGGTAGTTCTGGTTCGAGTCGACACCGATCGACAGGATGCCCTGGTCGGCAGCGGTCTGAAGAACGCCGACACCGGTGCCACCGGCAGCCGCATAGACCACATCAGCGCCCTGGCTGATCTGGGCGAGGGTCAGTTCAGAACCCTTGACCGGATCGTTCCAGGCCGACGGGGTGGTGCCGGTCATGTTCGAGATCACGGTCGCATCGGGGTTCACGGCCATGACGCCCTGCGCGTAGCCGCAGGCAAACTTGCGGATCAGCGGGATATCCATGCCGCCGATGAAGCCGACGGTGCCCGACTCGGACGCCATCGCGGCCATCATGCCGACGAGGTAGGAGCCTTCATGCTCGTTGAACACGACCGAGGTCACGTTCGGCAGATCGACGACCATGTCGATGATCTCGAACTTCAGATCCGGATAGTCTTTGGCAACGGTCTCGAGCGGGGTCGCCCACGAGAAGCCGGCCATGACGATCGGGTTGTTGCCGGCTTCGGCGAACTGGCGGATCGCCTGCTCGCGCTGGGCGTCCGAGGTGATCTCGAACTCGGCGAAGGAGCCGCCGGTCTCTTCGGCCCAACGCTGGGCGCCGCCGAAAGCGGCTTCGTTGAAGGATTTGTCGAATTTGCCGCCAAGATCGAAAATGATCGCCGGGTCGGCGAGCGCGGCACCTGCCGAAAGGGCGAGGGCAGCCGAAGCGCCAAGGAATTTCGTCATAAGGGTCATTTCATACTCCCAATACGTGTTGTTGACCTGGTCTGGCCAGTTGAGGCCCCAAGTTACTGACATCTCTCGTGTCAGAGTCAATTTAGCGCTTGAAGGTTCCTCGGGGTCAACTGAATTTTGTTCAGAAAACCTCTATTTTTTACCGATTGATAAAAGCATTTTCGGATTCAGATGCCGGCATCCAAGGGGGCAGCCTACCTGATTGGTTAGGAATCCAAACCACGCTCGATTCGCGAATCGGCGTGGCCCCGATTTGGTTCAGATCGAACGACGAAGGATAACCGCGTCGACCGTGCTCCCGTCGATCTTGCGATAGTAGCCGCGGCGTCGGGCTATTTCTGCGAAACCTGTGCCGAGATAGAGGGAAATCGCCGGGATATTGTCGGCCGCGACCTCCAGGAAGGCTGTGAGCGCTCCACGTTTGGCCGCCTCATTTGTGAATTCTTCGAGGACCACGCGGGCGCGCCCTTGGCGGCGCAGGTCGGGGTGGGTGGCCAGGGTCAGGATTTCGGCTTCGTCGAGGACCACGCGGCCAAGGACAAAGGCATCGGCGTTGCCGGTCAAGAATACCGACGGGTCGGCAAGTAATGTGCGGAACTCGTCGGCGCTCCAGCTTCGGGTATTGTCAAAGGCCAGCGCATGGGTGGCGGCGAGCGCCTCGGCCAGATCGCTCACGGCAGGATCACCGGCGGCGCGTCGCGCGAGGGGGCCGCGTCGGCGGCGCGGACGTAGAGGGGGGCGGGGCGGGCTGTTTCGGTCGCGAAGCGCTCGGCCGCAATGCGGGCGATATTGGCGACCATCTCTTCCGCCGGAAGGGGCAGGGCGGGGGCCTCGGGGCGCGCGTCTTCGGGGGCGAGAAGACGGGGGGCCTCGGCGCCGGTTTCGGTCAGGCGCTGGGCGTAGGCTTGGTCGCGCGGCGCGGGGATGAGAACCTCGACAGGGCGGGCCAAGCCATAGGCGGCGGCGTCGAAATTGCTCACGCCAACCGCCGGCACGCCAAGGCCAAGCGCCAGCCCGCGCGCGGCGGCGACAGAGATGCGGATGCCGGTGAAATTGCCGGGGCCGGCGCCAACGCCGATAGCGTCGAGGTCTTGCCACGTGAGCCCCTGTGCCGCCAGAACCTCTTCGAGCATCGGCATCAGGTGTTCGGCCTGCCCGCGGGCCATTTCGTCGATGCGGACGGTCATCTTGCCCGCGCATAGCAAAGCGGCGGCGCAATGCGCCGCCGATGTGTCAAACGCCAGAATGGTCGGGTCAGGCGGCAACCGGCCGGACCTCGGTCACTTCGGGGATGTAGTGGCGCAGGAGGTTCTCGATGCCCATTTTCAGGGTCAGCGTCGAGGAGGGGCAGCCCGCGCAGGCGCCCTGCATATGCAGATAGACGATGCCGCGATCAAAGCCGTGGAAGGTGATGTCGCCACCGTCCTGCGCCACGGCAGGGCGTACGCGGGTATCGAGCAGTTCCTTGATCTGGTTGACGATCTCGGAATCCTCGCCGCTGTGATCGGCATGGCCCGCGTCGCCACGGCCACCGACAAGCACCGGCTGGCCCGACTGGTAGTGCTCCATGATCGCGCCGAGGATCGAGGGCTTGATGTGATCCCATTCGATCTCTTCGGATTTCGTCACGGTGACGAAATCGTTGCCGAGGAACACGCCGGTCACGCCCGCGTTCGCAAAGATCCGCTGGGCGAGCGGCGAGGCGCCGGCCACCTCGGCCGAGGGGAAATCGGCGGTGCCGACCTCGAGCACGGTCTGGCCGGGCAGGAATTTGAGGGTCGCGGGGTTCGGCGTGGATTCAGTCTGGATGAACATGGGGGCCAACCTTTTTTGTCAGGTTTCAGATATGCGCCCGACTGCGGGCCCAGTCAAGGTTTGGAACGATTCTAAATAGGCTCAGGTGATCGACTCGAGCCGTTCTTTCGACATTTCGCCGGGCACGATCGTGATCGGGATCGTCAGGCTACCCGATTGGCGCGTGAGTTGCGTCACCAATGGCCCCGGGCCCTTGTTGTCGGTGCCAGCGCCAAGGACCAGAACGCCGATGTCAGTGTCCTCGCGGATCTGGGCAAGGATTTCCGGCACCGGCTCGCCCTCGCGGATCACCAGCTCGGGGTCGATCCCCTGCTTGTCGCGCATCCATTTGGCGAAAACCTCGAAATGGGCGTGGATGCGCTCGCGCGCTTCTTCGCGCATGATTTCGCCCACGCCGATCCAGTGGTTGAACTCGTCAGGCGGGATGATCGAGAGGATCTCGACGCCGCCTCCGGTCTTGGCGGCGCGCATCGCGGCAAATCGCATGGCGTTGAGGCATTCGCGGCTGTCATCGAGCACGACCAGAAACTTACGCATGGTATTCTCCTCTTCGGAGGCGATATTGGCCGAAGCCCGTGAGGCTGGCAACGGAAGATAGCTGCGCGATTTTCCCGCAGGCGGCGCGCCGCCCGTTCACTTGCCTCATGTCACTTGCCCGAATGCGCCCAATCCCAATAAAGCTCGCGCACCTTCCGGGTGACGGGGCCGACCTGATATTGGCGGTCGTCGAAGGCCACGACAGGCGTGACCTTGGAATAATTGCCGCTGAGGAACACCTCGTCGGCACTGCGGAAATCGTCGCAGGTCAGAACCGCCTCGCGCACGGCCATGCCTTCGCCGGCAAGGTTCGCCATGTGGCGGGCGCGGGTGATACCGGCGAGGAAGGTGCCGTTGGCGATCGGCGTCAGGATCTCGCCGTCGCGCACCATGAAGACGTTGGCGGTCGCCGCTTCGGCCACATTGCCCATCACGTCGGTCACAAGCGCATTGCCAAAGCCCTTGGCATTGGCCTCGGCCAGCATCCGCGCGTTGTTGGGATAGAGGCAGCCCGCCTTGGCGTTGACCACCGCCGAATCGAGCGTCGGGCGGCGGAAGCGGGTGGTGGTGAGCGTGGTCGTCCGGTCGGGCGCGGCCATCGGGGCCTCTTCGAGGCAGATGGCAAAGCCGGTTTCCGAGGCTTGCGGGATGATCGCGGTCGCGTCGCCGTGGATGCCCCAATACATCGGCCGGATATAGGCGGCGGAGCCCGGGGCAAACATGGTCAGGCCCTCGCGGACGATCTCGACCATGGCGTCGGTCGAAACGGTGGGCTTGACCATCAGCGCCTCGGCCGAGCGGTTGACGCGGGCGCAATGCGCCTCAAGGTCGGGCGAGACGCCTTCGAACCAGCGGGCGCCATCAAACACGGTCGAGCCAAGCCAAGAGCCGTGGTCGGCGGCGCGCATCACCGGGATGTTGCCGTCGTGCCATGTGCCGTTGAAATAGGTTTTGACGTTGTCGCTGATGCTCATCGGGGTCTCCTTGTCGGGCAGACCCTAGGCGCAGGCGGCGGCAAGGTCCAGCGCCTGCGAGGCTGCGATCAGCTCCGCAGAAGGCCCACGATATCGTAGGTCTGTTTGAGGATCGGCGCGGCGATCTCGCGGGCGCGTTCGGCGCCGCGGCCGAGGATGCGGTCGATCTCGGCGGGGTCGTTCATCAGCCGCGCCATCTCGGTCGAGATGGGCGCGAGCTTCTCCACGGCCAGATCGGCCAACGCTGGCTTGAACCTGCCCCAGCCTGCGCCCGCGTATTCGGCGATCACCGCCTCGGGGGTCATGTCGTTCAGGGCCGAATAGATATCGACAAGGTTGCGCGCCTCGGGGCGGCCTTTCAGGCCTTCGAGCGTTTCCGGCAGGGGCGCGGGATCGGTCTTGGCCTTCTTGAACTTCTTCGAGATCGTGTCGGCATCATCCGTCATGTTGATGCGTTCCATGTCGCTCTCGCCGGATTTCGACATCTTCTTGGTGCCGTCGCGCAGGTTCATCACGCGCATGGCGGGGCCTTCAATCACCGGCGTGGTGAGCGGGAAGAAATCCACCTTGAAATCGTGATTAAACTTGGCGGCGATATCGCGCGTCAGCTCGACGTGCTGCTTCTGGTCCTCGCCCACGGGAACGTGGGTGGCGTGATACAGCAGAATATCGGCGGCCATGAGCGAGGGATAGGCATAAAGGCCAAGGCTGACCTTCTCGGCATTCGATCCGGCCTTGTCCTTGAACTGGGTCATCCGGTTCATCCAGCCGACGCGGGCGACGCAATTGAAGATCCAGCCAAGCTCGGCGTGTTCATGCACCTGCGCCTGATTGAAAAGGATCGACTTCTCGGGGTCGATCCCCGAGGCCAGATAGCCAGCGGCCACTTCGCGGGTCGCGGTCTTGAGCTCTTTGGGGTCTTGCCAGACCGTGATCGCGTGCAGATCGACGACGCAATAGATCGTCTCGAAGGCCGGCCCCTGCATCCCCACGAACCGCTTGATCGCGCCGAGATAGTTGCCAAGCGTCAGGCCGCCGGACGGCTTGATGC
>JAHEBR010000192.1 GCA_024642185.1 Marivivens sp.
CAGCCGCTCCATCTGCTCGTCCGTCAGCCAGAATAGATTGCTCATCATCACCCCCGTCAGCTCGAGGCCTTGAATCACGCAGCGACGGCAGCCTCAAGCAGATCAATGGGTCCTGACCCTAACGAAGCCACCTGTCACACTCTTGGTCGGCGGGGGTGCAAGTGAGGTCAATCGGTCCAGTTGACCGTCCATCCATCTAGTGGTTGCCTCGTAAAGATCGTCCATAGCCTTGCGCTTGCCGCGTTGGGTTCGCTGATGAGCGTAACCTCACCGCGTGAACTTCTTATACTTCACCCGTTTCGGTTCCACCGAATCCGGCCCCAGCCTTCTGATCTTGTCTTCCTCATAGGCCTCGAAGTTGCCTTCGAACCATTCGACCTTCGCCTCGCCCTCGAAGGCGAGGATATGCGTGCAGAGCCGGTCGAGGAAGAAGCGGTCGTGGCTGATGATGACGGCGCAGCCGGCGAAGTCGTCAAGCGCGGCTTCCAAGGCCTGCAGCGTTTCGACGTCGAGGTCGTTGGTCGGTTCGTCGAGCAGCAGCACGTTGCCGCCCGAGCGCAGGAGTTTTGCCATATGCACGCGGTTGCGCTCACCGCCCGACAGTGACCCCACCTTCTTCTGCTGGTCGCCGCCCTTGAAGTTGAAGGCCGAGCAATAGGCGCGGCTGTTCATCGTGGCGTCGCCCAGCTCGATCAGCTCCGCCCCGCCCGAGATTTCCTCCCACACCGTCTTGTCGGCCCCGAGCGCGTCGCGCGACTGGTCGACATAGGCCAGTTCCACCGTGTCGCCATAGGTGACGGTGCCGCTGTCGGGCTGTTCCTGCCCGGTCAGCATCCGGAAGAGCGTGGTCTTGCCCGCGCCGTTCGGGCCGATGACGCCGACGATGCCGCCGGGCGGCAGCGCGAAGGAGAGATCCTCGATCAGGAGCTTGTCGCCCATGTGCTTCTTGAGGTTCTCGACCTCGATCACCTTGCCGCCAAGACGCGGACCGTTGGGGATGATGATCTGGGCGCGGGTCAGCTTGTCGCGCTCGGACTGGTCGGCCAGTTCGTTGTATTTGTTGATCCGCGCCTTCTGCTTGGCCTGCCGCGCCTTGGCGCCGGCCCGGATCCATTCCAGTTCGCGCTCCAGCACCTTCTGGCGCGATTTGTCCTCGCGCGCTTCCTGGGCGATGCGCTTGGCCTTCTGTTCCAGCCAGGCGGAATAGTTGCCCTCATAGGGAATGCCCCGGCCGCGGTCGAGTTCGAGGATCCACGAGGTGATGTCGTCGAGGAAGTAGCGGTCATGGGTGACGCAGAGGATGGTGCCGGCATATTCGATCAGGTGCTTTTGCAGCCAGGCGATGGTCTCGGCGTCGAGATGGTTGGTCGGTTCGTCGAGAAGCAGCATGTCGGGCGCTTCCAAGAGGAGCTTGCAGAGCGCCACGCGGCGTTTTTCACCGCCCGACAGGGTCGCGACCTTGGCGTCGTCGGGCGGGCAGCGCAAAGCCTCCATCGCGACGTCGATCTGGCTGTCGAGATCCCAGAGGTTTTCGGCGTCGATCTGGTCCTGCAGGGCGGCCATCTCTTCGGCGGTCTCGTCGGAATAGTTCATCGCCAGTTCGTTATAGCGGTCGAGCTTGGCCTTCTTGGCAGCGACACCCAGCATGACGTTGCCGCGCACGTCGAGGCTTTCGTCCAGCTGCGGTTCCTGCGGCAGGTAGCCGACCTTGGCGCCCTTGGCGGCCCAGGCTTCGCCCGAGAAATCCTTGTCGATCCCGGCCATGATGCGCAAAAGCGTGGACTTGCCCGCGCCGTTGACGCCGACAACGCCGATCTTGACGCCGGGCAGGAAGTTCAGGCGAATATGCTCAAAGCATTTCTTGCCGCCGGGATAGGTCTTGGAGACGCCATCCATGTGATAGACGAACTGATAGGATGCCATTTTTCCCTCCGCGATCCGGTGTGGCCTTCTCCTCTAGTCAAGAGCGTCGGGAAGGGCAATTGTCGGCGACAAAAAAGGACCGCCCGGAGGCGGCCCTATTGCGCGCGAGGCTGCGGTTATTCGCGGGTGTCGAGCGCGTAGAGACCGCTGCCGATCAGGGACTGGACCACAAGCGCGACCGCCCAGAATGCGGGGAATTCCCAGCCGCCGCCCTGGTTCGAGAAGATGAAACCGGCCGACCAATGGGCTGTGAAGATCGCACCGAGGAGGACGGGGACGAGGGCGAGGGAGACGAGGCGCGTCTTGAAGCCCACGATAAGGGCGAGGCCGCCGAAAAGCTCAGCCGCGATCACCAGATAGGCGAGGGGGCCGGGCAGGCCGATGCTTTCGAAGAAGCCGGCCGTGCCGGCGGGGGTGAAGATCACGATCTTCAGCCAGGCGTGGATGAGGAAGAAGACGCCGTTGGTGACGCGCAGGATCAGGGCGGCGAGATCGGTGCGGTCCGCGGCGGTGCCGGGCAGGGCGGCGAGGGTGTTGGTCGTCATGTCAGTCTCCTTTGCGGACTGTGTTTCGCTGCATTGCAGAATGAAGCTGGACGACGGTCGGGACAATTCGGTGAAGTCAAACAGAATATGTGCACAATTGCACCGACTATCAGGTAAATCATGATTTATGTGCGAAGTGAAGGTGGGGTCAGAGCTGCTTATCGAACCAGTGATGCGCATAGGGCTCGGCGTTGAAGGCCGGAATCTCCCGCCAGCCAAGGTGGCGGTAAAGGGCAATCGCCTCGGTCAGGGCGCGGTTGGTGTCGAGGCGGAGCGATTTGTGGCCCAACATGCGCGCCTCAGTCTCGGCTTCGTCCATCAGGCGTCGGGCCAGACCGAGGCCACGGGCCGCAGGGGCGATCCAGAGGCGCTTGATCTCGCCGGTGTCACTGCCATTGCCTTTCAGTGCGACGCAGCCGAGGGGCAGGCCGTCGGACAGCGCGACGAGGAAGCTGCCAAGCGGGGGGCGCAGGCTCTCGGCCTCGGGGTCGAGGCTTGTGCTGACATCAAAGCCGGCTTCGAAGCGCCGGGCCAGTTCGGCATAATACGCGTCAAGGCAGTGGCGCGCCTCGGGCGTTTCGGGATCGGTCCGCTCGACCGTGATCCGGTGCCGGGACAGGGCGGTCGCCACAAGGTCCATCGCTGCCAGCAGCGCGTCCGCCCCACGCGACTGGCGGGCCAGCAGCGCGTCGGCACGGGCATCCGAGAGCCGGTCATAGGCCGCGATCTCGCGCTTTCCGCGTGTCGTTGGACATGCGATGCGGCGACGGCGATCGGTCTTGTCGGGTTCGGTCACGACCAGCCCCTCATCCTCCAGCCCCCGCAACAGGCGGCTGAGCAGCCCGCTGTCGAGACCGAGCGCATCCCTTAACGCGCTGACATCGGCCCCGTCGGGTCCGATCGTGCACAGCAGTCGTGCCGCACCGAGCGGGCGGCCGCGGCCGAGAAACGAGGTGTCGAGCGCGCCGATCTCCTGGGTGACAGCGCGGTTGAAACGGCGGATTCGTGCGGGCGGATCGAGCATGATGCCTGACTTTAGTCAGGTAAAATTCAAACTCAAGTCCGCGTTGACAGCAGCCAAGGCGGCGGGAACAAAGGGCGGGCAGGCAAGGAGCACGCATTGCAGGGCTTTCCCGTCGCATATCCCGGCATGAGTATCGGCCTTTTGGGCGGGTCGTTCGATCCTGCGCATGAGGGCCATGCCCATATAACCCGCGAGGCCCTGAAGCGGCTCGGGCTGTCCTCTGTCTGGTGGCTGGTCTCGCCCGGCAATCCCCTGAAGACCCGCCAGCCAGCACCGATGGCGGAACGGATCGCAAGGGGGCGTGCGGTGATGGGCCATCCGCGTGTGATCATCTCGGATATCGAGGCGCGGCTCGGGACGCGTTACACCGCCGAAACCCTGCAACGGCTGATGGCGCTTTATCCCGGCGTGCGTTTCGTCTGGCTGATGGGGGCGGACAATCTGGCGCAATTCCATCTCTGGCAGGACTGGGAGTGGATCATGCAGAACGTGCCGGTTGCCGTCTTCGCCCGCCCCGGCGCACGGCTAGAGGCGCGCGGCGCGCGGGCGGCGGAGGAATATGCGCGCTATCGGCTGCCGTCCGGGGCGGCGGCGCTGTTGCCCCGGCTGCAGCCGCCAGTCTGGTGTTTTCTCGACGTGCCGATGGTGAATGCCTCGTCCACCGCGATCCGGGCGCGGGGCGAGTGGGGGGGCTGAAAGGGCTTGCCCCCGGCGCGGCCTTGGGCAAGATTTCCGCGCAGGAAGGACGGTGGCTATGACGCGGATCACGCGGCGGTTCCTACTCGGCGGGATGCTGGGCGGTCTGGCCGGACAGGCGCTGGCCGAGGCGCCGCTCATCTCGCCGCGTCCGGT
>JAHEBR010000193.1 GCA_024642185.1 Marivivens sp.
GCGCAAGGCGATCGCGGCGGCCAATGGCAATGCGGTGAACTATCACCTTGCGGGGATCAGCCGTCAGGTTGCCCATGCAGGGCTACGGGCGCTCGGCCGTGTCGCGCCGCAGCAGTTTCTCAGGCGGATGGATTGGCTCTACGGCCATGACGTGACGGCCTAGGCCGCGAGGTCAAGCCAGACGGGGACGTGATCGGAGGGTTTAGAGCGGGCGCGCTCGTCGGCCTCGATCCAGCAATCGGTTATCAGATCGGCGCATTGCGGGGTCAGGAGAAAGTGGTCAATGCGGATGCCGTTGTTCCGCTCCCAGCTGTTGGCCTGATAATCCCAGAAGGAATAGTGGCCCGCACCACGGACGCGGGCACGAAAGGCTTCGGTAAAGCCGAGGTTGAGGATCCGCTGAAAGGCCTCGCGGCTTTGCGGGCGGAAAAGCGCGTCTTCGGTCCATTGCTCTGGGTGTTTGGCGTCCTCTCGCTGGGGGATGACGTTATAGTCACCCGCCATCAGCGCCGGCATTTCCTCGGCCATGAGCGCTTCGGCGCGGGCGCGCAGGCGCTCCATCCAGGCGAGTTTGTAGTCGTATTTCGGCCCCGGTGCGGGATTGCCGTTGGGCAGGTAGAGGCCGCAGAGGCGGATGGCCTTGTCACCAACCACGGTGGCTTCGATCCAGCGGGCCTGTGCGTCTTCGGGATCGCCCGGAAGGCCGCGCACCACGTCTTCAAGCGGGTATTTCGACAGGATCGCCACGCCGTTGAAGCCCTTTTGCCCGTGGGTGGCGACGTTATAGCCGCGGTCTTCGAAGATCTCGGTGGGGAAGTTTTCGTCGACCGATTTGACCTCTTGCAGGAGGACGACGTCGGGCGACTTCTCGTCGAGCCAGCGCAGGAGCGTCTCGGCGCGGGCCTTGATGCCGTTGATGTTGAAGGTGACGATCTTCATGGGGCTCTCCTTTGCTTCTTTGTGGCGCGGGGGGCGGTGGCGCGCAAGAGCCGGTCCGCTTGCGCGGCCCCGCGCCTCCGGCGGGAGTATTTCAGGGCCAAAAGAAGATCTACAGCGAGAAAGAGGTGCCGCAGCCGCAGGACGAGGTGGCGTTGGGGTTTTCAATCGCGAAGCGGGCGCCGATGAGTTCGTCGGTGAAATCGATGGTGGCGCCTGCGAGGAAGGGCAGGGAGACGGTGTCGACGACGACGGTTTCGCCCTCGCCCTTGAGGACGAGGTCATCCTCGCGCGGTTCGTCGAGGGTGATCTCGTATTGGAAGCCCGAGCAGCCGCCGCCTTCGACCGCGACGCGCAGCACCTTGCCTTGGGCGGCTGCGCCGATCTCGGCGAGGCGGGCAAAGGCGCGGGAAGTGACGGCGGGGGGCAGGTTCATCGGAGCTCTCCTTGGATTGGGAGAATATAGGAGGGGCGGGAGGCGCCCGCAACGTCTTCATGGGCGCGGCGAAGTGATCCGGATCATCCAGCGCACGAGGCCGGGCCAAATGCGCCAGACGGTGAGGTATAGGGCCATGAGGGGCGGGTGGACGGCTTCGGGGCGGGGGCGGTCGATCAGACGCAGGATCAGGGCTGCGCAGTCTTCGGGCGAAAGGGTTCGGAAGGTGCGGGCGATTTTCGGCAGGCGCTCCTCGGTGCCGGGGTTCGCGAGGAAATAGTCCGAGCTGACCTTGCCGAAGGTGATGTGGGAGGACATGACGCCCGAACCGACGAGATCCTGTCGCAGCGCCTCATGGAGCGAGCGCAAAGCGCCGCGCGAGGCGGCGTAGAGGGCGGAATGCGGCCAGGGCTGGTAGGCGGCGGGCGAGTTGACGTGGATGATCTGCCCCGAGCCGCGCTTGAGCATGGCGGGCAGGAAAGCACGGGTGATGAGGAAGGCGGCAAAGAAGGGCGCATCCATCATGGCGCGGGCTTCGGCTGGTGAGGTGTCTTCGAGCCTGTGCCAACGGCCCGCACCAGCGGCGTTGATGATGACGTCGGGGGTGCGTCCGGCGAGGCTATCGAGGAGGGCATCGACCGCTTTTGGGTCGGACGCATCCAGCGGGTGGATGGCCGCCGCGCAATCGGAGGCAAGCGTGTCGAGATGCGCCGCACGTCGTGCGACTGCGAGAACCTCCCAGCCGCGCGCGCGCAGGGCAAGCACAGTGGCGCGGCCAACGCCGCTCGAGGCTCCGGTCACAAGGGCAAATGGCATGAATCACTCTCCGTTTTGCCCCTCCACCCTGTCCAATTTCGAAGTCGGCTTCTATATGTGACGTCAGGACAGGCAAAAACGGGTGCAAAGAAAATGGCGGCCCCCTACGCGACCGATCCGGCCAGAGCCCGAGGGCGGCTGTATCCGGAAGAAGAAAGCACGTTCCGCTCGCCCTTTCAACGCGACCGGGACCGGATCATCCATGCCTCGGCGTTCCGGCGGCTGAAGCACAAGACGCAGGTGTTCGTCGAACACGAGGGTGATTATTTCCGCACGCGCCTGACCCATTCGATCGAGGTGGCGCAGGTGGCGCGGACGGTGGCGGCGGCGCTTGATCTCAATGTCGAGCTGACCGAGGCGGTGGCGCTGGCGCATGATCTGGGCCACACGCCCTTTGGCCATACGGGCGAGGATGCGCTTGATGCGCTGATGACACCCTATGGCGGGTTTGACCACAACGCGCAGGCGCTGCGGATCGTCACGAGCCTCGAGCGGCATTATGCGGAATGGGACGGGCTCAACCTGACATGGGAGACGCTGGAAGGGATCGCCAAGCACAACGGGCCGGTGGCCGAGCCTTGGCCCTATGCTTTGGCCGATTACAACGCGCGGCACGATCTGGAGTTATCGACCCACGCGAGCGCCGAGGCGCAGGTAGCCGCACTTTCGGACGATATCGCCTATAACAACCACGATCTGCACGATGGTCTGCGGGCCGAGCTATTTTCGACCGACGAGTTGGCCGAATTGCCGGTGCTGCAGGATTGTTTTGCCGAGGTGGATCGCAAATATCCCGATCTCAACTACTATCGCCGCCGCCACGAGGCGCTGCGGCGGTTCTTTGGTATCCTCGTCGAGGATGTGATCGGCGTGAGCCGCCGGACCTTGGCCGAGGTCGATCCCCGCTCGGTGGCGGAGGTGCGCCATGCGGGGCGGATGGTGATCCGCTTCACGCCCGCGCTTTGGGAGGATCTCAAGGTGATCCGGGGGTTCCTCTTCAAGCGGATGTATCGGGCGCCGGCGGTGGTCGAGATGCGCAAGCACGTCACCGGTGTGATCAACGATCTCTTTCCGCTGTTCATGGCCAACCCCGAGGAATTGCCGAAACAGTGGCGCAAGGATGTGGCTGAGGCGCGGGACGAGGCTGCGCTGGCGCGGATCGTGGCGGATTATATCTCGGGCATGACCGACCGTTTCGCCATTCAGGAACACGCTCGTCTGACCGGCTCGGATATCGTCGAGCGCACGCGGGTGACTTCGATCCTCTGAGCCGCCCCCGTTGACCTTGGCCGATCCTCTGCTAAAGCAGGGGCGACACCGGAAAGATTGATCAAATGAACCTGTTTGCCGATATTCGCGCCCTCGTGATCGAGTGCCTTGATGCCATGGTGGCCGCAGGCGATTTGCCTGCGGGCCTCGATTTTGCCAATGTCGCCGTCGAGCCGCCGCGCGATGCCGCCCATGGCGACATGGCGACGAATGCCGCGATGGTCTTGGCCAAGCCTGCCGGGCAGAACCCGCGCGCCATTGCCGAGGCGCTGGCGGGCCGTTTGGGCGCCGATGGCCGGATCGAACTGGCCGAAGTGGCTGGCCCCGGTTTTCTCAACCTGCGCCTCTCGGCTCTGATGTGGCAGGGCGTGGTGCGCCATGCGATCACGGAGATCGGTTTCGGCCGCTCGGGCCTCGGCAAGGGCGAGAAGGTCAATGTCGAGTTTGTCTCGGCCAACCCCACCGGCCCGATGCATGTGGGCCATACCCGTGGCGCGGTTTTCGGCGATGCGCTGGCGGCGCTTCTCGATTTCGCGGGCTATGCGGTCACGCGGGAATATTACATCAACGACGGCGGCGGGCAGGTCGATGTCTTGGCGCGCTCGGCCTATGAACGCTATCGCGAGGCCAACGGTCTTGAGCCGCAGATCGCCGAGGGGCTTTATCCGGGCGACTATCTGATCCCGGTCGGCGAGGCGCTGAAAGCGCGATACGGCGAGAGCCTGATCGACCAGCCGGAAGAGGTCTGGCTGGCGGACGTGCGCGAGTTTGCCACCGCCGAGATGCTGCAGATGATCCGCGACGACCTTGCGCTTTTGGGCGTCAAGATGGACGTCTATTCCTCGGAAAAGGCGCTT
>JAHEBR010000194.1 GCA_024642185.1 Marivivens sp.
GCGCCGAAAGCGACCGGATCGCCGTGGTGCAGGCTGTGGAGAGCGGCCTCATCGACATCATCTGCTCGATGCACACGCCGCAGGACGAAGAGAGCAAGCGCCTGCCGTTTGAAGAGGCGGCGAGCGGGGCTGTCGGCCTGCAGACGCTCCTTCCCGCAGCCTTGCGCCTCTATCACGCCGAGCAGATCGACCTGCCCAAGCTCTTCCGCGCCATGTCGCTCAACCCCGCCCGCAGGCTCGGCCTGCCCTCGGGCCGCCTCATGGCCGATTGCCCCGCCGACCTCGTTCTCTTCGATCCCAATGCACCTTTCGTCCTCAACCGTGACGATCTTTTGTCGAAATCCAAGAATACCCCCTTTGACGGCGCCCGGATGCAGGGCAAAGTCATCGGCACCTGGGTGGGTGGCAAACGGGTATTCGGAGGAGCCTGATGGACCTTTCAAGCGGCAGCGCCGGCGTTTTGGCCCTTTGGGCGGCAATCGGCTATGGCCTTGGCTCGATCCCTTTCGGCCTGATCCTCGCCAAGGCGATGAACCTCGGCGATCTGCGCAATATCGGCTCGGGCAATATCGGCGCGACCAATGTTTTGCGGACGGGCAACAAAGCCGCTGCGGCTCTGACGCTTCTTCTGGACGGCGGCAAGGGCGCGGTGGCTGTCTTGATCGCTTGCGCCTATTCCGGCGAGAGCGCAGCCCAGCTTGCCGCGCTTGCAGCCTTCCTTGGCCATTGCTATCCGGTCTGGCTCGGCTTCAAGGGCGGCAAGGGCGTGGCGACCTTCCTCGGCATCCTTCTCGCGCTGCATTGGCCGCTGGGCCTTGCCGCCTGTGCGATCTGGCTGCTCATCGCCGTGACCATGCGCTATTCATCGCTCTCGGCACTCACCGCCGCTGGCCTTTCGCCCGTTCTCGCCGCCGTCTTGGGGCATGGCGAGATGGTCTGGCTGATGGTGGTGCTGGCCGTCCTCATCTACTGGCGCCACCGCGCCAATATCGCCCGGCTCCGTGCAGGAACCGAGACAAAGATCGGCCAGAAGGGCTAGCGCCTAGTAGCTGTAGTCAGCGTAGATCCGGGTCAGATCGCCTTCCCACGCCCCATTGTAGTGGTCGATCATCTCGTCGGCGGGCGTCTTGCCTGTCTCGACGCTTTCCTTGAGCGCATTGAGGAAATGGGTCTCGTCGGGAACCATGCCACCCGCACCGGGCCGCGCGCGGGCCTTGAGGCCGGCATCGGCCATCGCCACCGCTTCGCGCGCGAGATCGTGCATGGAAATCTTGCCGACCTTACCCTGAAGCCCATCAACCGACGCCGCCACGCGCAGCGCCTCGCGGGTCTCGGCATCCCAGCCCTTGACCATATCCCAAGCCGCATCGAGCGAGGATTGATCGTAGGTCAGGCCCACCCAGAAAGCCGGCAGCGCGCAAAGCCGCCGCCACGGGCCACCATCGGCCCCGCGCATCTCGATGAATTTCTTGACCCGCGCCTCGGGGAAAACGGTCGTCAGGTGATCGGCCCAATCCGACAATGTCGGCTTTTCACCCGGCAAAGCGGGCAGTTCGCCCTTGAGGAAATCGCGGAAGGATTGGCCGAGGGCGTTGATGTATTTGCCGTCGCGGTAGACGAAATACATCGGCACATCGAGCACCCACTCGGCATAACGCTCAAACCCCATGCCCTCTTCGAAAGCCCAAGGGAGCATTCCGGTGCGAGAATTATCAAGCCCGCGCCAGATGCGGCTGCGCCAGCTCTTGTGGCCATTGAGCTTGCCTTCGAGGAAGGGCGAGCTGGCGAAAAGCGCGGTCGCCACCGGCTGCAGCGCCAAGGCAACGCGCAGCTTCTGGACCATGTCGGCCTCGGACGAAAAATTGAGATTGACCTGAACCGTGCAGGTCCGCCGCATCATCTGGGTGCCGTGGGTGCCGACGGTCTTCATATACCCGTCCATCAGCTTGTAGCGGCCCTTCGGCATCAAGGGCATATCCTCGTGCGTCCAGATCGGCGCCGCACCAA
Organism: Marivivens sp.; assembly: GCA_024642185.1. Lineage (GTDB taxonomy): Bacteria > Pseudomonadota > Alphaproteobacteria > Rhodobacterales > Rhodobacteraceae > RFZI01. The sequence goes on from JAHEBR010000194.1 coordinate 2,008, forward strand.
GACCGATAAACCGGGCGCCAATCTCGTCGGCAATCTCGTGCACCTCGCGCAGGTGGCTGTTCACCTCGTCGCAGGTCTGGTGAATGGTCTCCAAGGTAGCGCCCGAAAGCTCGAGCTGCCCGCCCGGCTCGAGGCTGACGTTGGCGCCGCCTTTGGTCAGGCCGATGATGTTGCCACCCTCGAGAACCGGATCCCAGCCAAACCGCTTTTGCAGCCCCTCCAGCATCGCCTTGATCGAGCGCGGGCCGTCATAGGGCAGCGGCCCCAGCGTATCGCTCAGATAGCCGAATTTCTCGTGCTCGGTGCCGATCCGCCAATCGCTCTTGGGCTTGCAGCCGCTCGCCAGATATTCCGCGAGCTGCTCGTGCCGTTCGATCAGGCCGCCGCCGGATTGTGGGATGGACATGGGTCGGCTTCTTTCATCACGTTTTCCTGATGCCACAGGTGTAGGCTTGGGCAGCCGAAGTCAATCCGGCGAAACCGACTAACGCCGCCAAATTTCCACCGCCTCGTCGAGCGGCTTATCGAGGGCATCTATCATCGCTTGTGTGCGCAGGCCCGGAAGGGTCGCGAAAAGATCAAAAAGCGCATCACTTCCGGTCGCATTCACCGGAATGTGAAGCCGCTCGCCGCCGCGCGTAGCAAAGCGCCACTCGTTGCCGCCCTCTGGCGCAGGGCCAAGGGCGACGCGCGAAATCTCTTCCGCCGAGATCACGCCGCCGGTGACGGGGCCAAAATACGACAGCCGCCGCTCATCAAGCTGAACCACTCCTGCACCGCCCGATCCCTTGCGGAATCGCGCCCGCTGAATGCCAGAGACGAGAAAGGCGGCGGCGGCGGCCACCATCGCCCAACCAAGCCATTGCAGGATACCAAACGACCACAAGCCCCAGCGCAGCCCGAAAGCGCCCAGCGCGAGGGCCAGCCAGACATCGCGCCAACGCCAGAGAAAGGCGCGCGCTTCGGGGCGAAGGAAATCAGACATTCAGCGTCACCGGTTCTTGAAAAAGGATGATGCTCCAGTCGCCGATCCTTTGGAAGCCAATCGCTTCGTAGGCACGAGCGGCCATGTCGGAGCCGGCAAAGAGGGTAGCTCTGCTTGCACCCGAAGCCCTAGCCTCAGCCATATGGAGCGCAACAGCGCGGCGGGCATAGCCACGACCGCGCAAGTGGGGCGGGGTGTAGACGCCACCGACCTGCACGATCTCGGGCAGGCGGGCATTGATCCCCGTGGTTGCGACCGGTTGACCACTGACCATTAGCACGCGGTGCGAGTCCCGTTCGATGTAGCTGTGATATGCTCGGCGGCCATCCTCTTCGGCCTGATCCGGCGACATTTGAATTGCCTCGATGGAATAGTCGATGCGCCAGCGGATCATTGTCTCGGGGTCCGCAGCATCAAGCGCGACAAGCTCGCCCTTGTCCTGAGGGATCACAAGATCATCGAGGTTCAGCGAGAAATGGGGGTCGTCGTCGTCAAGAGTGACAGGCACTTGCGCAAGCCCGAGCGCCGCCTTCAAGCCGCGTGCATGACCCTGCGGGCCGATGATGCCCTCGGCAGAGCGGCCGGAGACGGCCATGGCGGCAGCACCAAAATCACCCGAGGGCAGATAGGGCATGATCATGCCCTTCTTGGTCATGCAGAGAACGTCGCTGATGCCGCCTCGCGCATCCCGCGCGATCCAGACCCGAAGGGAATAGGGATCCTCCCCATCGACGCCGTAGAATCGAGCGTTGTTGAGCGGGAACATCGCATACTCCGCACGCGGCTTCAGAAACGCCTCGATCTCGGGCCAGTCTTCTGGGCGGGCGCGGATCATGCCCAATCGCCCAGCGCCGTTTGCCAAAGGGTCAAGGCGGCGACCGCCGCCGTGTCGGCCCGCAGGATGCGGGGACCGAGGCTGACGGGGAGCGCGTAGGGAAGCGCCTTGAGGCGCGTGCGCTCGGCTTCGGAAAACCCGCCTTCGGGGCCGATGAGAATTGCCCAAGGGCCGCGCACCTCGCCGGCCAGAGCCGTCGCCGCACCGAGCATGGTCTCGTCGCAGAACATCAGGCGCCGCCCTTCGGGCCACGCGTCGAGAAGCTTTCCGAGCCGTTCCATCTCGGCCACTTCCGGCACATACGTCCCGCCGCATTGCTCGGCGGCTTCGACGGCGTGGGCCTGCAGGCGATCCTGCTTTACACGGCCCGAGTTGGTGAACTCGGTCTGCACCGGCAGGATCCGCCCAGCGCCAAGCTCTACCGCCTTCTCAACGATGAAATCCGTGCGCTCTTTCTTGATCGGCGCAAAGACAAGCCAGAG
>JAHEBR010000195.1 GCA_024642185.1 Marivivens sp.
CGGCGTCACGGGGTAGACCTCCTCCAGCGACACGTCGATCTCGCCCAGATCGGTCTGGGTCTGGATGGTGAAGATCACCGGCCCGCGCGCGCCCTTGATCTTCTGCTCGCGGGCGTTTTCGAGAACGGAGCGCACCGCACTGACCGCGCCGGCCTCGCCGAGGAAGATCCGCAGGCCGTTCGACCCCGCGTCGGCAATGGCGATATCCACCGGTGCGACCGAGCGGCCGAGAAGCTTGAGCTGGTCAGACTCCATCGTCGCCTCAACCGTGATGATCACGCGCGATCCGGTTTCCAGATGCTCGCGCGCGGCCTCGAGCGTGTCGGAGAAAAGCGTGACCTCATACTGCCCTGTGGGGTCCGACAACTGGGCAAAGGCAAAGCGGTTGCCCCGCGCCGATTTCCGCTCCTGCCGGCCGGCAACCACCCCTGCCATGCGGCCGATAAATGGCCCCCGCTCGGCCTTGGCCGTGACCTCATCGAGCGTCAGAACCTGTTTGCGGCGCAACGCGGGGAGGTAGTCATCCAGCGGATGGCCCGACAGATAAAAGCCGATCGCCTTAAACTCTTCCGCGAGCCGCTCGGCGGGCAGCCAATCGTCGCAACGGGGCAGGCGCGGCTCGGGCAAATCGTCGCCCGCCTCGCCGAAGAGCGAGACCTGACTTGAAGATTTCTGCTCGTGAATGGCCGCGGAATAGCTCACCAGCGGGTCAAGGCTTTCAAAAACCCGACGTCGGTTGGGATCGAGCGCATCAAAGGCCCCGGCCCGCGCCAGCATCTCCAAGGGCCGCTTGCCGACCCGCTTGAGATCAACCCGCCGCGCCACATCGAAGAGGGTCGCAAAGGGTTTCGCCCCCCGCCCCTCGACGATCAGCTTCATCGCCTCGACGCCCACATTCTTGAGCGCGCCCAGCGCATAGACGAGCTTGCCCCCCGCCACATCAAAGGTCGCCTGCGAGCGGTTCACGCAAGGCGGCACATAGTCGATCCCGAGGCCCTTCTTCACCTCCTGGAAATAGGTGCCGAGCTTGTCGGTCAGGTGGATATCGCAGTTCATCACGCCGGCCATAAACTCGACCGGGTGATTGGCCTTGAGCCAGGCGGTTTGATAGCTCACCACCGCATAGGCGGCGGCGTGGGATTTGTTGAAGCCGTAGTTGGCGAATTTCTCGAGAAGATCGAAAACCTCGCCCGCCTTCTTGGCCGGAACGTCGTGGGTGGCCTTGGCGCCCTCGATGAATTTTGGGCGCTCCTTGGCCATCTCTTCGGCGATCTTCTTGCCCATCGCGCGGCGCAGAAGGTCGGCGCCGCCAAGGCTATAGCCCGCCATGACCTGCGCGATCTGCATCACCTGTTCCTGATAAACGATGATGCCCTGCGTCTCGGCGAGGATGTCGTCGATGGTGGGATGGATCGACTCAATATCCTTCTGCCCGTTCTTGACCTCGCAATATGTCGGAATGTTTTCCATCGGGCCGGGGCGATAGAGCGCCACGAGGGCCACGATATCCTCGATGCAGGTGGGCTTCATGCGCTTGAGCGCATCCATCATGCCCGAGCTTTCCACCTGAAACACCGCGACCGTCTGGGCGCGGGAATAGAGATCATAGCTCTTTGCATCATCGAGCGGGATCGCGCCAATTTCGTCAACCGCGCCTTCGGGGGGCTGATAAAGCTGGCTGCCATCGGCGGCGATATGCAGGTGGCGGTCGGATTTCTTGATCAGGTCGACCGCGTTCTGGATCACGGTCAGGGTCTTGAGGCCGAGGAAGTCGAACTTCACAAGGCCCGCCTGCTCGACCCATTTCATGTTGAACTGGGTCGCGGGCATATCCGAGCGGGGATCTTGATAAAGCGGCACCAACTCATCAAGCGGCCGGTCGCCGATCACCACGCCGGCGGCGTGGGTCGAGGCGTTGCGCAAAAGCCCCTCGACCTGCTGGGCATAGGCCAGAAGGCGACCCACGACCTCTTCGTTCTTGGCCTCTTCGCGCAGGCGCGGCTCGTCGGCCAAGGCTTTCTCGATGCTGACAGGCTTGACCCCCTCGACCGGGATCATCTTCGAGAGGCGGTCCACCTGCCCATAGGGCATCTGCAACACCCGCCCCACATCCCGCACCGCCGCTTTCGACAGAAGCGCGCCGAAGGTGATGATCTGGCCCACCTTGTCGCGCCCGTATTTCTCTTGAACGTAGCGGATCACCTCTTCGCGCCGGTCCATGCAGAAGTCGATGTCGAAGTCCGGCATCGAGACGCGTTCGGGATTGAGGAAACGCTCGAACAGAAGCGAATAGCGCAGGGGATCGAGGTCGGTGATCGTGAGCGCATAGGCGACGAGCGAACCCGCGCCCGAGCCGCGCCCCGGACCAACGGGAATATCGTGATCCTTGGCCCATTTGATAAAGTCGGCCACGATCAGGAAATAGCCGGGGAAACCCATCTGCTCGATGATCCCCAGCTCGAATTCGAGCCGCGCCTCGTAGTCGGCAAGCGACACAGCGTGAGGGATCACAGCGAGCCGCGCGGCGAGGCCCTCTTTCGCCTGACGGCGCAATTCGGCCACTTCGTCATCGGCGAAACGCGGCAGGATCGGGTTGCGCTTGTAGGCCCGGAAGGCACAGCGCCGGGCGATTTCCACCGTGTTTTCCAAGGCTTCCGGCAGATCAGCAAAAAGGGTCGCCATCTCTTCGGGCGATTTGAAATAGTGCTGCGGCGTCAGGCGGCGGCGCGGCTCTTGCTGATCGACATAGGCGCCCTCGGCGATGCAGATCAGCGCGTCATGCGCCTCGTATAGCGCGGCCTTGGGGAAATAGGCGTCGTTGGTGGCGACGATCGGCAGATCCATCGCATAGGCGATCTCGAGATGCCCGCGCTCGCTGGCCTTTTCGGCCGCAGGCAGGCCGCCCTCGACCGGATGCCGCTGAAGCTCGATATAAAGCCGGTCGCCAAAGATCGCCGCCAGATCGCGCACCAGCGCCTCGGCCTTGGGCCTTTGCCCCTGCGCCAAGAGCCGCCCCACCGGCCCCTCGGGCCCACCGCTGAGGCAAATGAGCCCCTCGTGATGCGCCCGCAGGTCCGCCAGCGTTACCTGCGGCAACTGCCCGCCCTTGTCGATATAAAGCGCCGAGTTGAGCTTCATCAGGTTCATGTAGCCCGCCTCGCTCTGCGCGAGGAGGACGATGCCCGCCGGCTCTTCGGGCCGTTTGCCCGGCTCGGTCTTCATATATTCCAGATCGACCTGACAGCCGACGATCGGCTGGACGCCTGCCTTCACCGCGCCCTCGGAAAACTCGAGCGCGCAGAACATATTGTTGGTGTCGGTCACCGCGACCGCCGGCATCCCCGCCTTGGCCGCCAGCTCAGGCAGCTTCTTGACCGGAATCGCCCCTTCGAGAAGCGAGTATTCGGTGTGGACCCTGAGATGGATAAAGCTTGGCGCGGCAGACATGGACGCAAGCTAGCCCAGCGCGGCAGGGCGAGGAAGGGGCAAGTTGGGCAAAGGCCGGCCTTTGCCAACCCCAGCATTTGCCTGGGTTATTTCGCGTATTTTTGAAAATTTACCTGATTATCCAAAAATCCCGAAAGGTCTTTCCTGCTTTCCTGACACCAGCCCTCTTGCCAGAGCGACAAAACGCCGCTTTCCTAGGCAGACAGGGAGCACAGCCTTTACGTCGCATCGGGGCTGAGCGGATCCGGCGCACCACCGGGGGAACAGAAAGCGACAGAGATCTGGCATGACCGAGATCACGTTTCTTCTCAACGGAGAGACTGTCCGGGTTGCGGCCGAACCTACGCATACCCTCCTTGACTGGCTCAGGGAAGATCAGGGACTCACAGGAACCAAAGAAGGCTGCAACGAGGGCGATTGCGGCGCCTGCACCGTTGTCGTGACCGACGATCTGGGCGTGAAGGCGCTGAACGCCTGCATCCTGTTCCTGCCCCAGCTGCACGGCAAAGCGGTCCGCACCGTTGAAGGCTTCAAGGGCCCCAAGGGCGAGATGCACCCGGTCCAGCAGGCGATGATCGACCATCACGGATCGCAGTGCGGCTTCTGCACGCCGGGGTTCATCTCGTCGATGATCGCCGGCCATCAGCAGGGCCGGACCGATCACGATGTGGTGCTGGCGGGCAACCTCTGCCGCTGCACCGGCTATGCGCCGATCATCCGCGCCGCTGAGGCCGCCGAAGAGGCCGAAAGCCCCTCTTGGGTCGAGGACGATTCGGCCGAGGTTGCGGCCCCGCCCCTCGCCTTTGCGCCTGAAACAGAGGACGAGTTGGCCGCTTGGTTCGAAGCCAACCCCGACGC
>JAHEBR010000027.1 GCA_024642185.1 Marivivens sp.
CGCCGTCCTCGGGGCAGTCCGGATCGGGAACCTCACGGATCTCGAGGGGAGCGTTGAACTCGGTCAAAACGGCGGCGCGCATGGGGGATTTCCGGTTGTGCAGATTGCTGCAACCCTAGCCACAGGCAAACGAAACGCTAGCCCTTGCGGGCAGAAACCAGCTCAAAACCAACCAGAGCGACAACAACGACCACGAAACCCGTTGTTTGCAGAGCGGTCAGTCGCTCTCCCACAATCGTCACCGCAAAGATGATCATGAAGACCAGCTCGAGGATCGAAAGCACCGAAGCCTCGGTTGCCCCGAGGATCTTTGCCGCAACGAAGAACAGGAGATAACCCAGCGTGAATCCAAGCGCTGCCAAGAGCACGTAAAGCCAAGCTGCCGCGCTTTGGGGATAGACTGTCTCGCCCGCCAGACCGAGCGCCGGCAAGGCCAAAGCAAGCCCGAAGAAATAGACGAGGCCCCATAGATTCATGTGCAAATTGGCCCTGACCGCGCCCAAAGCGGCGGTTGTCGCGGTGGTCGTCAAGATCACGGTGGTGATCCCGATCGAAGACATTAGTGCGAGCCCGAGGCCTGTATAGTTCAGGTGATCGAGATTTTCGCGCTTCAGCCCGAGCGCCAGTGCCACACCGACGAAGGCCAGCACGATCAACCCGACTTCGGGCGCGCTGAGCCGTGGTGTCCCGCGTAAATGATTCACGACCGCCACGAAGATGGGATAGGTGAAGAAAATGACACTGGCCAAGGTCACGTCGATATAGGCCACAGCGCCCATCCCTCCTCCCGCAGCCATCAGAAGCGCGACACCAGCGGCGGCTGTCTGGGGCACGACGCTTCGCGGCACCAGCAGCTTCTCGCGTCTTGCCCAAAGGAAGGCCGCGAGCCCCGCTGCACCAATTGCTGACCGAAGAACCAAGAGGCCGAAGGGGCTCACCCCCTCGCCATAGGCAAGTTTCGCAGCATTGGGCATGATGCCAATGCAAACAGCACCGCACATCAAGATAATCAGCCCTAGCCTGCGGGCTTGGGGGCTAGACGAGTTCTTAGAGGACATTGCTACAACCCACCCCGCACAATAGAATACGTTGGTGAGGTTACGTCAGGCCCGAGAGTTTTCAAAGGCCCGAGTGGGCAATCAGGCGATGTCGATCGTGTAGCTTTCGATCACCGTATTGGCGAGAAGCTTCTCGCACATCTCGGTGACGCGGGCCTTGGCCCCTGTCGCGTCGGTATCCGCAAGATCGAGTTCGATCACCTTGCCCTGCCGCACGCCTTCGACCCCGTCAAACCCCAGCGCCCCGAGCGCGTGGCGCACGGCCTCGCCCTGCGGGTCGAGAACACCGTTTTTCAGCATGACATGAACGCGGGCTTTCATCGGTGGAATCCTTCGGGTCTTAGTTGATCAGGGTCGGTTTGCTGCGCGGGTGGGTGACGTTCGAGGGCAGAACGCCCAAGCGCCGCGCCACTTCTGTATAGGCATCCGTGAGGCTGCCAAGATCGCGGCGGAACACGTCCTTGTCGAGCTTTTGGCCGGTCTCGATATCCCACAGGCGACAGCTGTCGGGGCTGATCTCGTCGGCCACGACAAGGCGGTGATAGTCGTTATCCCAGATCCGGCCGATCTCGATCTTGAAGTCGATCAGGCGAATGCCGACGCCATGCATGACGCCAGACATGAAATCGTTCACCCGCAGGGCGATGGACACGATATCGTCGAGGTCCTGCTGGCTGGCCCAGCCAAAAGCGACGACATATTCCTCGGGCACCAGCGGATCGCCGAGCGCATCGTTCTTGTAGCTGAACTCGACGATCGGGCGCGGCAGCTGGGTGCCCTCTTCCATGCCAAGGCGCTTGGCCATCGACCCGGCGGCATAATTCCGCACGATCACCTCGAGCGGGATGATCTCGACCTGCCGGATCAGCTGCTCGCGCATGTTGAGCCGCTTGATGAAGTGGGTCGGCACGCCGATTCCCTGAAGGCCGGTCATGAAGAACTCGGACAGGCGGTTGTTCAACACGCCCTTGCCGTCGATCGTCGCGTGCTTGGCGCCGTTTCCGGCGGTGGCATCGTCCTTGAAATACTGGACAAGCGTCCCCGGCTCGGGGCCTTCATAGAGAACCTTGGCCTTGCCTTCGTAAATCTTCTTGCGACGGGCCATGCCTACCTCTCGCCCACACGCGCGGCTCCGCCATAGAGCCTCACAGACGTGCGTCATGTGGGCCTCATAGTCCAAGCCCCCCTTGCGGGCAAGCGCATCCGCGGGCATATCAGGATTAACAGCAATTTCAGAGTAAGGACCAAAGCCCCATGTCCACTTTCGACGATCGCGAACACGCCTTCGAAGCCAAATACGCCCTCGACGCCGAGATGCAGTTCAAAGCCGCCGCCCGCCGCGACAAGCTCGTTGGCCTCTGGGCCGCTGGCCTGATGGGCAAATCGGAAGAGGACGCCAAGACCTATGCTGCCGATGTCGTGCGCGAAGACCTCAAGCACGCGGGCGAGGAAGACGTTTACGACAAGCTGGCCGCCGATCTTGGCAGCCTTGCCGATGAGGCCACCATCCGCGCCAAGATGCGAGAGCTGATGATCGCCGCCAAAGACCAGATCATGAAAGAAGTCGGCTGATACCAAAGCTTTAGCTAATCAGTCAGCACATTCAGCGGCGCCTGGCTTGGACAGGCGCCGTTTGTTTTTGCCCTTTAACCCGGCCTTCACCGGCACCCGCTAGCCTCGTTTCCGTGGTGATACGGTGGTGATACGGGAGCATGTCATGGCGATGCGGGAAAGACGCGCAGTAAGCGCGCGAATTTGGCACATTTGGCCACTTGCCGCGCTTGCCGCCGGTGTATGGATTCTGTCAAAACGGCTTGACGGGATCGAGCCCTCACACGTCGTTGAGGCTTTGGGCGCGGTATCGCCCGCCGGCTGGCTCGGCGCGATCGGCGCAACCTGGGTCAGCTTGATGGCCGTCGGGCAATATGACGCGGTCTTGCACCGCGCCCTGAAAACCGGAATTCCGCCCCGCATTGCGCGCAGAACCGGCCTCATCGCGATCTCGATTGCCCAGACGGCCGGTTTCGGCACGCTTGTTTCCGCGCTGGTGCGGTGGCGCTGCCTGCCGGACTGGTCGTTGTGGGAGGCGGCGCGGTTCTCGCTTCGGGTCAGCGTGTCATTCCTGTTGTTGTGGTCACTGCTGGCGGCCGTCGCGATCGCGCTTTGGCCCGCGGCCCCGGAGGCGGCAACATGGGCCGCCGCGGGGGGCCTGATCGTGTTCGGCCTGATCGCGGGCGCCCCGCCTGCGCGTGGGCTTTTAACACGGTTGATCCCAAAGGGATCGTTCGGGCCGCTCCTTGTGGCGGCGTTGTTCGACACGGTTTTTGCCACGATCGCCCTCGCCTGCCTTTTGCCAGGTGGCTCCGACATCGGGCTGGCGCTTTATCCAATCTATCTTCTGGCCCTCGGCGCCGCATTGGCCACAGGCGCTCCGGGCGGACTTGGGGCTTTTGAGCTTATCCTCCTCGCTTTGGTGCCTCATCCAGACCAAGCCGCGTTGATCGGCGCGATTCTTGCCTTCCGGATCATCTATTATCTTTTGCCCGCCTTCCTTGGGCTGGCCGGCCTTTTGCGCCCCGTCACTCCTCTTGTGGCCGAGCGGCGCAGCGCGCTGGCGCCATCCGAATGGGGGCTTGTCTCCCAGGGCGCGGCGATCGTGCGGGCTGGACCGGCTCTTTGGCTGTGCCGCGAACGTCTGGGCCTTGGAATCGCGATCGGACCCGCGCTCGGCCGCGCCGACATCGGCGCCTATTCCAAAACCATGCGCCACGCGGGTCTTATTCCGGTTCTCTACAAGGCAGGCCCCCGCGAAGCGTCAGCCGCCCGATCCATCGGCTGGCGGGTTGTGAAGATTGCCGACGAGGCGATCATCGATCCCCGCACATGGAGCCTTGAAGGGCCGACCCGGCGCCAGCTACGACGGCACCTGCGGCACGCCGCGCAGGCAGGCATCAAGATAGACGGGCCGAGGCATGCGCTGCCGCTCACCGAAATGGCAGAAGTCAACGCCGCGTGGGCACGGAAAAACGGGCGCGAGCGGGGCTTCAGCATGGGTCGCTTCGCGCCTGATCTTCCTGCGCAACAGCGGGTCTTTCTGGCATATTGGCACAATCGGCTCGTGGCATTTGCAAGCTTTCATACAAGCGCGCAGGATTGGACACTTGATCTGGTCCGGCACGTCGAAAACATCCCCGATGGCACGATGCACCTTCTGCTGACCTCGGCAATCGAGACGTCCCGCACCGAAGACATCCGGCGCTTTTCACTGGCGGCGGTGCCCGCACCCGGCCCGGAATTCGCGCGCTTCATTCCGGCAAGTCGGCTGGCGCCCGGCCTGCGGCGCTTCAAGCAAAGTTTTGCCCCCCAATGGGAACCTCGCTATCTTTGCGGCAATGGTTTTTTTGCCCTGACCCGCGCGGCTCTCACCATTACCGCGGCAGTTCACCATCCCGAACCACCCCCCCTGCGCAGGCATAGTTACGGCACACAAACGGAAATTCGATTTGAATTAACGACCGCATCATGCGATTGCGACGAATGGAACCCACAGCCCGGGCAAGCCACCGCCCTGCCCCAGATCACAGGCCCAGCCCATGACAGACGCCCTCTCCCGCCTCCTTGACAGCCGCGACTGGCTTTTGGCCGACGGCGCAACTGGTACCAACCTTTTCAATATGGGGCTGAGCTCGGGCGATGCGCCGGAAATGTGGAACATCGACCACCCCGACCGGATCCGGGCACTCTATGAAGGCGCCGTTCAGGCCGGCAGCGACCTGTTCCTGACCAACAGCTTCGGCGCCAATGCCTCGCGCCTGAAACTGCACGGCGCCGAGGGCCGTGTGCGCGAGCTCAACCGCGTTACCGCGGAGCTGGGCCGCGAAGTGGCTGATGCGGCTGGGCGTCCTGTGATCGTTGCGGGCTCCGTCGGCCCAACCGGCGAAATCATGGTGCCCATGGGCAGCCTCACCTATGACAACGCAGTCGAGATCTTCCACGAACAGGCCGAGGGCCTGAAGGAAGGCGGCGCAGACGTTCTCTGGGTCGAGACAATTTCATCCGCCGACGAATTCCGCGCGGCGGCAGAGGCCTTTTCCCGCGCAGGTATGCCCTGGTGCGGCACCATGAGCTTTGACACCGCCGGCCGCACAATGATGGGCCTCACCTCGGCCGACATGGCCAAGATGATCTCCAAACTCCCCTACCAGCCCCTCGCCTTCGGAGCCAATTGCGGCGTCGGCGCCTCGGACCTTCTGCGCACACTTCTCGGATTTGCCGCCGCAGCTCCCGAGTTACCGCTCATCGCCAAGGGCAACGCCGGCATTCCCAAGTATCACGATGGTCATATCCACTATGACGGCACACCCGACCTCATGGCGGACTATGCCATTCTCGCGCGCGATGCCGGTGCGAAGATCATCGGCGGCTGCTGCGGAACGACCCCCGAACACCTCAAATATATGCGCGAAGCACTGGAATCGACACCTCTTGGCTCGCGCCCGTCTCTTGAAATGATTGCAGAAAAGATCGGCCCGTTCTCTTCGGCCAGCGATGGCACCGGCGACGATGCGGGACCCGCCCGCGAGCGCAGCGGCCGTCGGCGCCGTTTATAGAGGGGGGCTTTCCGCCCCCCAGTCCGCTTCGCGGCCTCCCCCCGGAGGATATTTGTAGGCCTCTGAGAGACCAGACCGTTTCTCCGAGGCCTGAAAATATCCCGGGGGACGGCACAAAGTGCCGGGGGGCAGCGCCCCCTCTTGCCATTCAGAAAAGGGCTAGCTGATCTCCCAGCCGCGGCGGCTGGCCAAAGAGATCTGTCCGCAACGCAGGCAGCCTCTGGTCGAGACCATGGCGCCGGAGCGCCAGATCGAACCGTGCCCGCATCAGCTCTGCCCAAGGCCCCTGACCGCGCATCCTCTGACCCCACTCTGGATCATAGTCTCTCCCGCCGTGCAATTCGCGCACCCGCCCCATGACCCGCTCGGCGCGGTCCGGCATATGAGTCGCGAGCCATTCGCGAAACAGGGGCGCGACCTCGCGCGGCAGCCGCAGGACAATTGAAGATGCGGCCTGCGCTCCTGCATCGGCTCCGGCCGCAACGAGTGCTTCAAGCTCATGGTCGGTCAACGCGGGGATGACCGGCGAAACCATGATCCGGACGCAGATCCCCGCCTCCGAAAGCCTGCGGATCGTAGCCAATCTCCGTGCGGGCGCCGGTCCGCGTGGCTCGAGCAAACGGCACAGCTTTGGATCCAGTGTCGTCACAGAGATTCCAACTCGCACCAGGCCCTTCTCGGCCATCGGCGCCAACAGATCGATGTCGCGCTCGATCAACGTACCCTTGGTGGTTATGGCCACTGGGTGATCAAAATCACTAAGAACCTCAAGGATGCCGCGCATGATCCGTCGATCGTTCTCGATCGGTTGGTAGGGATCGGTATTGGTCCCAATTGCAATGGGCGCGGGGCTATAGCTTTTGGCCGAAAGCTCTGCCCGCAAAACCTCGGGTGCATCGGGCCGTGCGACAAGCCGGGTCTCGAAGTCGAGGCCCGGCGAGAGGCCCAGATAGGCGTGGCTTGGGCGGGCAAAGCAATAGATGCAGCCATGCTCGCAGCCGCGATAGGGATTGATGGAGCGGTCAAAGGAAATGTCCGGCGAGGTGTTCGGGGTAATGATCTTTCGCGGCCGCTCATCCTGAACCTCGGTCCGCAGAACGGGAAAGTCGTCGTCCCTGTCCCAACCGTCGTCCACCCTCTCGCGGGTGTAGGGTTCAAACCGGTTCGTTACGTTCGATCCGGCCGCTCGCCCGGGGGTTCGGACGCCGTTGGCATGGTCGCGGGGTGTCGTGGGGAGCGCCATAATTGAGAACATACCATGAACGCTTGCACGATTGCCAGTCATTTTCGACCACCGAGGCGGCATTGAAAACGGTCGCAGCACCGTAAGACGACTATTCCGTTGACCTCGCGTCGGTTCAGGGGCAGGCAGTGTCGCAATCCGCTCAGACCGGCGCGCGATATCCAAGCACATCCGGTTTAAATCCCGCCACTTTTCAAGTGAGTTGCCCAATGTCAGACGAAGACGAAATCATCCTCTCCGAACTCAACGACGAAGATCTCGTCGCGCAGATGTTCGACGATCTCTATGACGGCCTCCGCGAAGAGATCGAAGAGGGTGTGAACATCCTCATCGAGCGCGGCTGGGCGCCCTATCGCGTTCTGACCGAGGCGCTTGTCGGCGGCATGACCATCGTCGGCGCCGATTTCCGCGACGGTATCCTCTTCGTCCCCGAAGTTCTTCTCGCCGCCAACGCGATGAAGGGCGGGATGGCCATCCTCAAGCCGCTACTGGCGGAAACCGGTGCGCCCCGCGTCGGCAAGATGGTGATCGGCACCGTCAAGGGCGACATCCACGACATCGGCAAGAACCTTGTCGGCATGATGATGGAAGGCGCAGGCTTCGAGGTTGTAGACCTCGGCATCAACAACGCCGTCGAGAAATATCTCGAGGCGCTCGAGCGCGAAGGCGCCGATATCCTCGGCATGTCGGCGCTTCTGACCACCACCATGCCCTATATGAAGGTCGTGATCGACACGCTGGTCGAGAAGGGCATGCGCGACGACTACATCGTTCTGGTGGGCGGCGCCCCGCTCAACGAGGAATTCGGCCGTGCGATCGGTGCGGATGCCTATTGCCGCGACGCGGCGGTGGCAGTCGAGACTGCCAAGACGCTCGTCGCCCGCAAGCACAACCAGGGCGCCCGCGCCTGATCGGCCACAAAGCTTTGCGACAAAGCCCCGCGGCCGGAAGGCGCGCGGGGCTTTTCTTTTGGGGCGGCGGTTCCCATAGTTCCTCGCAAAGGGGCAAGACATGAACCTCGACGATGCAGCGCTGACGAAAGAGGGGCTCGGGCCCCGCGGCAAGGGGCGGATCCTGCTTCTGGCCTGTGGTGCGCTCGCGCATGAGATCGTGGCGCTGAAGGCGGCGAACGGTTGGGATCATCTCGATCTGCAATGCCTGCCGGCGATCTTTCACAACAGCCCCGAAAAGATCACCCCCGGCATCGAGGCGGCGGTGGCCGAGCATCGCAAGGATTATGACGAGATCTTCGTGGTCTACGCCGACTGCGGGACGGGCGGATTGCTCGAAGCGGCCTGCAAGCGGCTGGGGGTCGAGATGTTGGAAGGCCCGCATTGCTACAGCTTTTACGAGGGCAACGCGGCCTTTGCCGCGCGCGACGAGATCACGGCCTTCTACCTCACCGATTTCCTTGCGCGGCAGTTCGATGCCTTTGTCTGGAAGCCCTTGGGGCTTGATCGGCACCCCGAGCTGCGCGAGGCCTATTTCGGCAATTACACCAAGCTCGTCTATCAGGCACAGATCGACGATCCGGCGCTGACGGAAAAAGCGAAGGCTTGCGCCGAGCGGCTGGGGCTCGCCTTCGAGCGGCGGTTCACCGGTTACGGCGATCTTGCGACGGCGCTTGGAAAGCTCGGCTAGGCCGCGGCGGCGGCGGTGGCGCGGATGCGTTCGACCATGGCCCGAAGCCCGTTCGAGCGTTGCGCCGAAAGGTGATCGTTGAGGCCAAGGCGGCCCAACTCGGCCTTGGCGTCGATCGCGGCCACGTCCTTCACCGCCACGCCCGAATAGAGCGCGTGCAAGACGGCAATGAGGCCGCGCACGATCATCGCGTCGCTCTCGCCCTTGAAATCAAACACCCCGCCCTCGATCTGCGGCACGAGCCAGACCTGGCTCGCGCAGCCCTCGACCTTGAAGGTCGGCGTCTTGAGGCCATCGTCCAAGGGCTCCATCGCTTTGCCGAGGTCGATCACATGGCGATAGCGGTCTTCCCAGTCGTCGAGAAATTCGAAAGTCTCGGCAATCTCTTCAAAGGCTTCGGTGGCCATGATGCGTCCTCGTCGTTGCCCGCCCGACTTAAGGTTGATGGCCCCAAAGGTCCAGTGCCCGCTTCCCAAGGTCGCAGCTTTCGGCTAGCCCTAGGGAAAGTGGGGGGACGTCATGCTGAGAAAACTGGCGATCATCGTGGGACTGGCGGCGGCGCTTTCGGGCTGCGCGCGGGTCTCGGAGTCGAAGTTCAATCCGCTCAACTGGTTCGGCCGCGCGCCCGAAGTGGCCGCGGAAGGCACCGTCGCGCGCAAGCCGCTCGTGCCGGCACAGGCCGAGGTCACCATCGTCGATGCCCGCGTGCTGATCGAAACCCTGTCGTCCGCCTCGCTTGAACCTTCCACCAACGGCGCGATCCTGCGGGCCACCGGCATTGCCGCAAGCCAAGGGTTCTTCAACGCCGAGCTGGTGCTGGCCGATGTGACAAACGGCATCCTCACCTATGATTTCCGCGTCGAGCGCCCTAGCGGCTATGAGGCCATCGGCAGCGCCAATTCGCGACAGATTACCGTGGCAACGGTGATCGACGCCGCCGTGCTGCGGGGGATCAAAGCGGTCGTCGTGCGCGGCGCGAGCGGCGCAAAGCGCCTGTCGCGCTAGGCCTCTAGCCTGACCGTCACCACGCGCTGCCCCTTGGTCGCAAGGCCAACTTTGCCGTCGCAAAGCATCAGCGCCTCGTCGCCAAACACCTCGGCCCGCCAGCCATGCAGCGCCGGAAGATCGCGTTCGCCCGCGGCAATGGCGTCGAGCTCGGCCGATGTGGCAATCAGCTTGGCGGCCACGCCCTCATTGTCGGATTTGGCCTTGAGAAGCACGCGCAGAAGATCGGCCAGCGCGGGGTTCACCTGAAGCTTTTCGCGGCTCTTGTCGACTTTGGGCAATTCATCATTCGGGGTCTCAACCCCGGCTTTCACCGCCCGGAGGATACCCTCGGCAATGTCGCCTTTCCGTGCCTCGCGCAAAAGGAGCCGCGAGCGGCCCAGATCGGCTTCGTTTTGCGGCTTGGTCGAGGCAATCTCGACCAGCGCGTCGTCCTTGTAGACGCGCGAGCGGGGAATATTCTTGCCCTGCGCATAGCTTTCGCGGAAGGCGGCAAGCTCTTTCACAATCGCCATGAACCGAGGCGAATGGTTGCGCGTCTTGACCCGTTGCCAAGCCTCCTCGGGATGGGATTCATAGGTCGAGGGATCAGTCAGAACCGCGATCTCCTCAGCCACCCAACGCTCGCGGCCGGTCTTGGCCAAACGGGCCGCCAGCACCTCGTAGATCTGCCGCAGATGCGTCACATCCGCCAGCGCATAGGTCGCCTGCGCCTCGGTCAGCGGGCGGCGCGACCAATCGGTAAAGCGGTGCGATTTGTCGAGATCGGCCTTGGCAATCTTGCGCACGAGGGTCTCGTAGCCCACCTGTTCGCCATAGCCGCAGACCATCGCCGCCACTTGCGTGTCAAACATCGGATCGGGAATGACGCCCGCATCGACGAAGAATATCTCGAGATCCTGCCGCGCGGCGTGAAACACCTTCACCACCGCCTTATTGCGGAAAAGCTCGTAAACCGGCTCGAGCGAGAGGCCCTCGGCCAAAGGATCGACCAGAACGGCGTCGCCGCCTTCGGCATCCCAATAGGCCATCTGCAAAAGGCACAGCTTCGACCAATAGGTCCGCTCGCGCAAAAACTCGGTATCGACCGTGACATAGGGGTGCTTTGCGGCCCTTGTGCAAAAATCGGCCAGTGCCTCGGTCGTGGTAATCATTTTCATCGGTTTGGTCTTTGCTCGCGCCTCATGGATCGCGCGTTATTAGGCCAAGAACCGCAAATTGGAAAGACCTGCCTCAAACGCGGACCCGACGCCGAAGTATGATTGCGCAAGGCTTGCCTCGCGGCGAATTTCACACTAGATTCAACGCAATGCTGCGCACGCGCCTGGGGGGGCCCTGTTGCAGAGAGTTTCCGCCGATGGCGACACTCGAATTCTATCTTACCGGCGATCAGCTAGGCTTTTATTCTTCCGTGAGTGTCACGGGGAAAAGCTTTGGCACGAAAGTTACGCTTGATGGCGTCTCGTCTTTTGGCGATGCGACAGATGTGTATCGCATCGTGGTTGAAGATGTGGCTCCTGGCGCCACCGGTCTGACCGCCGGCCAAACCGTGTCGATCTATGATAATTCAACCGGCGATCTCGTCTATTCCGGCCTCTATCCGGACACCACGCTTTACAACGGCCGCGCCTCGTCCGACACGCACCTGATGCTTGAAAACGGCGACGGAAGTGGCGTCGTTATCAATCTCAACGGCGTAACCGACGGCTCGATGCAACTCGGTCCGGGGGCAAAGGTTCCTTTGGGGGTCGAGCTGCCGTTTACCAGCCTGCCCCCGACCCCGCCAACTTTCCCCTGCTTTGCCAAAGGCACCCTGATCGAAACCGATATCGGCCCCCTGCCCATCGAAACGCTTCGCGCCGGAGACAAGGTTGCGACTTTCGACAATGGGCTCCAACGCATCCGGTGGATCGGCAAACGCGAGGTCTGCGGTTTGGGCGGTGACGCCCCCATCGTTTTCGAGGCCGGAACCCTTGGCAACTACCGGCGCCTTTTGGTCTCGCCGCAGCACAGGATGCTGATGACCGACTGGCGCGCCGAGATGTATTTCGGATCGCCCGAAGTGCTCGTGGCGGCCCTCCATCTTGTCAACGGCACGACGATCCGTCAGCAGCCAATCCCGAAGATCACCTATTTCCACATGGTCTTCGACCAGCACGAGATCATTTTCGCCGAAGGTATCCGCACCGAGAGCCTGCACCTGGGGGCCGAAGCCCTCGGGCGACTGGATACAAAGGCCCGCGAGGAAATCCTGGCGCTCTTTCCGGAAGCCGCCTATCGCGAGTCCGAAACCGCCCGCCCCTGCCTGCGCGCCTATGAGTCGGCGCTTGTTCCCGCGGAAAGGAAAACCGGGGTCCGGTCGTCAGCCGCATAACGGCGCAAAACTGCGGGATAAAGCGCGTGTTCCATCGGCAATAGGCGTGCGGCGAGTGTCTCGGGCGTATCGCCCGCCGAAATCGCAATCCGCGCCTGCCCAAGGATCGGCCCGCCATCAAGCTCTGCCGTCACCTCATGCACCGTGCAGCCATGCTCCCTATCGCCCGCCTCGAGCGCGCGGGCATGGGTATGCAAGCCCTTGTAGAGCGGCAGAAGCGAGGGATGGATATTCAGCATCCGCCCCGCCCATTTGCCGGTAAAGTCCGGCGTCAGGATCCGCATGAACCCGGCAAGGCAGACGATCTCGACCCCCGCCTCGCGCAACACGCGATCAAGCGCGGCCTCGAAAGCCGCGCGATCCTTGCCAAAGGGGCGATGATCCACCACGGCAGTCGGCACGCCAAGCGCCTGAGCCTTGGCCAGCCCACCGGCCTGCGGATCGTTGGAGAGAACCAGCACAGGCCGCGCCGGATGGTCGCCCGTCATCGAGCGGACAAGGGCGACCATGTTCGAGCCGCCCCCGGAAATCAGGATACCGACGCGGCGGCTCACAAAAGCCGCCCCGTATAGGCGACCCCCTGCCCTTTCACCACGCGGCCGATCACCCGCACATCTTCGCCCTCGGCTTTCAGCACCTCGGCCAAAGCCTCGGCCCGATCCGCCGCCACCACGGCAATCATGCCAATGCCTGAGTTGAAAGTCTTCAGAAGCTCGGCCTCTTCCATATTCGCGGTCTCTGCCAGCCATCGGAACACACCCGGCAACTCCCAGGCGCCCAGATCAATCTCGGCCCCAAGCCCCTCGGGCAGAACGCGCGGCAGATTCTCGGTCAGCCCCCCGCCGGTGATATGCGCCAGCGCATGCACGCCCCCGGCGCGGACCGCCGCCAACGCCTGTTTCACATAAAGCCGCGTCGGCGTCAGCAGCGCCGCGCCAAGGCTGCCCTCGCCAAAGGGCGAGGCGGCGTCCCAGCCAAGCTCTGATAGCTCGACCACCTTGCGCACGAAAGAATAGCCGTTGGAATGCACCCCCGACGAGGACAGCCCCAAAAGCACATCCCCCTCGTTCACCCCCGCGGGCAGCTCCGCCCCGCGCTCCATCGCGCCCACGGCAAAGCCCGCCAGATCGAAATCGCCCGCGTGATACATCCCCGGCATCTCGGCCGTCTCGCCCCCGATCAGCGCACAGCCCGACTGGGCACAGCCCTCGGCAATCCCTTCGATGATCCGCGCGGCGGAGGAGACATCGAGCTTGCCGGTCGCAAAATAGTCGAGGAAAAACAGAGGCTCCGCGCCCTGACAGACCAGATCATTCACACACATCGCCACAAGGTCGATGCCGATCGTGTCGACGTTTCCGGTATCAATGGCGATCCTGAGCTTGGTCCCGACCCCATCGGTCGCCGCCACCAGCACCGGATCGACATAACCTGCACCCTTGAGATCAAAGAGCGCCCCAAAACCGCCCAGCCCCGACATCACCCCCGGCCGCGCCGTCCGCTTGGCCGCCGGCTTGATCCGCTCCACAAGAGCGTTGCCCGCATCGATATCGACACCCGCATCCGCATAGGTCAGGCCGTTCTTGGTGCTCATCCTTGATCCCCTTCGTCTGTTGCCGCCCCGATACCGCAACCCGCCCCCACGTGCCAGTGACAACTTGACCCTCCCGCACGGCGCGGATAGGCAATCGACAGGCGGGCCTGTAGCTCAATGGTTAGAGCAGAGCGCTCATAACGCTTTGGTTGGGGGTTCAAGTCCCTCCGGGCCTACCACCCCTTCTTTTGGCTCCCAAATACTCCGGGGGAGCCGCCCGGCACGGGCGGCGGGGGCAGAGCCCCCTACCGCGGTATGACAATCTCGGCCAAAAGCCCGCCCAAAGCCTCGCTCTCTCCCAGCCGCAAACTGCCC
The DNA here is from genome assembly GCA_024642185.1 of Marivivens sp. Lineage (GTDB taxonomy): Bacteria > Pseudomonadota > Alphaproteobacteria > Rhodobacterales > Rhodobacteraceae > RFZI01. The sequence continues at coordinate 13,841 of JAHEBR010000027.1, forward strand.
CCATGCAGCCGCGCCACATCGGCCACGATCGCCAGCCCAAGTCCCACGCCCGACCCCCGGTTCTGGTTGCGGGCCGGATCGAGCCGGGTGAAAGGCCGCATCGCCTCGTCGCGCTGGGCCTCGGGGATGCCGGGGCCGTTGTCCTCCACGCTGAAAATCACCGTCCGTTCGGTCGCCCGCACGCCTACCTGCACCGCGTTTCCATAGCGCAGCCCGTTGCCGATCAGATTGTCGAGCGCGCGGCGCAGGGCCATCGGCCGGAGCGGCACAGACACCGCGCCTTCGACCAGCCCACCCACCGTAAGGCATACCGCCTGTCCGGCCCGCTCGGCATCCCCGATCACCTGCGCCAAGACCGCAGCGGGATCGGCTTCCTCCGGCCTGTCAGCCGCATCCTGCCGTCCGAACTCGAGGAAAGCATCCACCAGATGCTGCATATCCTCGACGTCCGAGAGCAAAGGCGCCGCCTCCTTCTCATCCATCAGCGACAGCGCCAGCCTCAATCGTGTCAGTGGCGTCCTGAGGTCATGTCCCACGCCCGAAAGCATCAGGCTCCGCGTCTGCGCCTGCCGCTCGATCCGCGCCCGCATCTCGAGGAATGTCGTCCCCGCAGCCCGAACTTCGGTCGCGCCAGTCGGTGTGAAGGGCACGCTGCGCCCTTTGCCGAACTCCGCCGCAGCCTCAGCCATGCGCTTGATGGGGCGGAGCTGATTGCGCAGGAAGAAGAATGCAATCAGAGTCAGGAAGGCACCCATCACCAGCATGATGACGATAAGTTGATGCGGATTGCTGGCCGCCACACGGGTCCGAGCAAAGTCGACGCCGACCGGGCCCCGCGCGGTTTGCAACAAGATTTTGATTCTCGAGCCCTCTTCAAGATCCACTACGGCCACTTCAGGAACGGTCTCGAATATCCTTGTCATCGCGCGGCCCGAAAGGTCATACCATTGCACCACCGGCTTGACCGAGGCCGGATCCACGTCAAAGTCGGCCCTCATATTCATCGCCTGAGTAAAGGTCATCGCGAAGGCCTTTGCCTCCTCGTCATCGGCGGCACCAGCGACGCCAACTGCCAGATAGGCCAGTTCCTCGGCCACCGTCTCCGTCATCTGCCGCGTGACCCAGTCGTAGTGGCGCTGGATGAAAACGACCGAAACGATCAACTGAACCGCGACGACCGGCATCAGAAGGATAAGCGTCGCCCGCCCATAAAGGCTGCGCGGCATGAATTGTTTGAGCCAGGCGAAAAACATACCTAAAGCTAGCCGTGGAACAGATCGGAAGAAAGCGTCATGACAGACGGCACGCGCCCCGAAGCCGGAAATCTCGAAGACCTCGGCGACGGGATCGCGCGGGTTCTGGCCCCGAACCCCTCGCCCATGACCTTTTGGGGCACCAACAGCTATCTCTTGGGCGACAGATCCGTTGCGGTTATCGATCCCGGCCCCTCTAGCCCCGCGCACTTCGAGGCGCTCCTGAGGGCGATCGGCGGCCGAAAGGTCAGCCATATCCTTGTCACCCACAGCCACGTCGACCATTCTCCCCTCGCCCGTCCGCTGGCAAAAGCGACAGGGGCGCCCGTTCTGGCTTTTGGCGACAGCCGCGCTGGCCGGAGCCCTGCGATGGACCAGCTCGCCGCGCAAGGGCTTGCTGGAGGCGGCGAAGGTGTCGATCCCGATTTCGCGCCGGATATACTCCTCGCCGATGGAGGCGTGGTCGAGGGCGACGAATGGACGCTCGAGGCCTTCCACACCCCCGGCCATTTCGGCAATCACCTCTGCCTGCGACACGGCAACGATCTTTTCTCGGGCGATCACGTCATGGGCTGGGCCAGCTCGCTCGTCTCGCCGCCCGACGGCGATCTGACCGATTTCATGGCCTCGACCCAACGCCTGACCAAGATCGGCGCCGCCCGCGCCCTGCCCGGCCACGGCGATCCGGTCGAGGCGCTCGACGCCCGCCTGCGCTGGCTGATCGGCCACCGCCTGTCGCGCGAAGCGCAGATCCTCGACGCCCTCGCCGCTGGCCCCGCCACCTGCGAGGCGCTCACCGCCGTGATCTATACCGACGTCGCCCCCGCGCTCCTGCCCGCCGCGGCGCGCAACGTCTTTGCCCATCTCGTCGATCTGGCGGGTCGCGGAGCCGTCGCCGCGACCCCCGAACTCTCTGTTAATGCTACGTTTTCCAAGACTTGAAGAAAAACGCACCGCGCGACACATTTTTCACCATAACCCTCTGGACGCCGCACCGACCCATTGCTATACGACCCCCCGTGTTCCGGCGTAGCTCAGCGGTAGAGCAGTTGACTGTTAATCAATTGGTCGTAGGTTCGATCCCTACCGCCGGAGCCAA